>NZ_BADI01000615.1:0-16085 GCF_000333555.1 Herbaspirillum sp. B65
AGAAGCGCTGCATGAACGAAAGCCCAGCCGCTTTCCGCTGAGCCTGTCCTCGGTGGTCGACAAGAAAAAGACCGCCAACGCCGGACGGGATGCGCCTGGCCGCCCTCAGGCTACCACCCAGACGGCGGCCAAGAATGCCGCCCAGTCTTCGCAGCGGGCAGCCTTGAAGCCGGTGCAGCAGGGTCTGGCCCAGGCCTTGCGGCCGCCACCGGCACCGCCGCGGGCTCCGCTGGCGCCGGCCCAGCCCTTGTTGAGCGCTGCCCCCGTACCGCGTACCGCCGTCAAGAACGTCATGACGGTGACCCAGACCAATGCCTCCCATCATGCCTCGCCGCTGGCTTCCGAAGCGGTGCGCAAGGCCATGGTGGCGCGTGTGGCCAAGCAGGGCGTGACCGATGCCAAGGTGCTGGCGGCGCTGGAGGCAGTGCCGCGCCACATGTTTGTCGAGCCCGGGCTGGCCAGCCAAGCCTATATCGATGCCTCGCTTCCCATCGGCCACCATCAGACCATTTCCCAGCCCTATATCGTGGCGCGCATGATTGAGTTGATGCGCCAGAACCGCCACGGTGGCCGGCTGGAACGGGTATTGGAAATCGGCACCGGCTGCGGCTACCAGGCCGCCGTACTGTCGCGGGTGGCCGGCGAAGTCTATTCCATCGAGCGCATCAAGCCCCTGCATGAGTTGGCCAAGACCAATCTGCGTCCATTGCGGGTGGCAAATATCCGCTTGCATTACGGAGATGGTATGCTTGGCTTGCCGCAGTTGCGCCCTTCGATGGCATCATCCTGGCCGCGGCCGGACTGGAAGTGCCGCAGGCCCTGCTGGAGCAGTTGGCCATCGGCGGCAGGCTGGTGGCGCCGGTGGGCGAACGCCAGCAAGTACTGGAATTGATCGAGCGGGTCGGCCAGCGCGACTGGCGTCGTACTACCTTGGAACAATGTCATTTCGTGCCATTGCGGCCGGGGACGGTGTAGGGCAGCGTGACCGGGCGCGACAGCGTGAGATAGCAAGTGCAGCAACGCAATGAACAGCATGGGCGGATATCAGGTCCGCCAGGCATCATCGAAACAGGGAACGGGCGGCAACAAGCACAAGCAACCAAGCCGCGGGTCGATGAAACGAGCGGATGGGTAGCCATGGGGGCCGCATTTCCCTGATGAACTTCTGGCGCTGGCTGCGGGTCAACTAGCGTCGTACAAAATCTAACGTAAGAGCATGAAGAAAATTCGTTTGGCTGTATTGTGCAGTGTCGTCAGTTTGCTGGCCGCTTGCGGCTCGACACCGAATCAGCAGCCGGCGCCCGTCGTGGAGCGCACCACCAGCACCGTCAAGCCGGTCGACACTGCTGCCGCACCCGCTGCGCCGGTTCCCTCGGGACGCGGTTATTACACGGTCAAGAAGGGCGATACCCTGTATCGCATCGCCCTGGACGTCGGTCAGAACTGGCGCGACATCGTCGCCTGGAACAACCTGACCAATCCGAATGACATCAAGGTCGACCAGGTGTTGCGCGTCGCACCGCCAGATCGCGTGGGTCCGGCGCAGACTGCTGCGGTGGTGGCCACTCCAGGCGCAGGCCTGGACGTCAAGCCGCTGGGTGCCCCGGGTGCGGCGGCGCCGGCGGCCGCGCCGATGGCCTCGGGAAGCAACAAGACCGGTCCGCGTGGTGACAAGCGGGCCTATTCGGAAAGTGCCCTGGCGGAACTGGAAAAGCCGGAGGCAGCGGCAGCTCCGGCCCCTGCGGCCAAGTCAGAGCCATCCCATGCGGCGGAAAAGCCGGCAGCGGCCAGCCAACCGGCGGCTTCGGGCGAGGATGACGGCGTGTCCTGGATGTGGCCGGCCGAAGGCAAGGTGGTTGGTACCTTCGAGGGTGGCAAGAAGGGGGTGGATATCGCCGGCAAGGATGGTCAGGCTGTGTTGGCCGCTGCCAGCGGCAAGGTCATGTATGCCGGCAGTGGCATCCGTGGCTATGGCAATCTGGTGATCATCAAGCACACCAACAACTTGCTGTCGGCCTATGCCCACAACAAGACCATCCTGGTCAAGGAAGGTCAAAGTGTGACCAAGGGACAAAAGATCGCTGAAATGGGTAAATCCGACAGCGACAGCGTCAAGCTTCACTTCGAGATCCGTCAACAGGGCAAGCCCGTTGATCCTTCCAAATACTTACCACCACGCTAGCGTATGACAAGCAATCGCCGCGATCACTTGCCAGACCAGGACCCTCGCGAAGAGGATATGGACGATCCCATTGATGAGATCGATGAACCGGCAGTGATCGACGGCGAAGCGACCGGCGAACCCCAGGAGGTGGCGCCCGCCGAAGGGGTGGATGAACTCAAGAAGGTGCTGGCCGCCGAACTCTCCACCGATACCACCCAGCACTATCTCAACAAGATTGGCGCCAAGCCGCTGCTGACGGCGGCCGAAGAGCTGCATTTCGCTACCCAGGCCAAGGCCGGCGAATTCGTTGCGCGCCAGAAGATGATCGAGCACAACCTACGACTGGTGGTGTCGATCGCCAAGCACTACATCAATCGCGGCGTGGCCCTGCTGGACCTGATCGAGGAAGGCAACCTGGGGCTCATGCGCGCCATCGACAAGTTCGAGCCGGAGCGGGGTTTCCGCTTCTCCACCTACGCCACCTGGTGGATACGCCAGAGCATCGAGCGCGCCATCATGAACCAGGCGCGTACCGTGCGCCTGCCGGTCCATATGGTGCGCGAACTGAACCAGATCCTGCGCGCAAAATATCACCTTGAAGCCCAGCAACGTGACGGTCGCGACGCCAGTGCCGAGGATATCGCTCACCTGGTCGATCGCCCGGTGGAGGAGGTGCAGGATGTGTTGGCCTTGTCCGAACACGCGGCCTCGCTCGATACCCCGCTGGACAACGATCCTCAGGCCAGCTTGATGGATCTGCTGCCCAGCGCCGTGGAAGAACATCCCGACACCCGTGCCGAGAGCCAGGAGATGGCAGTGCTGATCCGGGAATGGCTGAAAAGCCTGTCCGAAAAGCAAAGGGTGGTGGTAGCCCGCCGTTTCGGGCTGGATAACGATGATCCATCGACACTGGAGCAACTGGCCGGCGAGATGGGTATCACCCGCGAGCGCGTGCGCCAGGTGCAGCAGGAGGCGCTGGTCAAGCTCAAACGCCTATTGGCCTCGCGTGGTGTGGGGCGCGACGCCCTATTCTAGCGACCTGCACAAACATTTCCGCGGATTTTTTTCGTCTGGGGTGGACCGGACGTGCTTCGTGCTTCCCTCTCGGTCCCGGATCGCGGACAATACCGCTTTTGTTTTCGGCAGTGGACCTCGGTCCCACCTGTGGTTTCCCTCATGCAACAAGACATCATCATTGAAATCAAGTCGCTCGACATGGATGGGCGCGGCGTCGGTCACCTCGAGAACGAGGATGGCACGCAAGGCAAGGTTATCTTCGTCGAAGGCGCGCTGCCCGGCGAGCGCGTCAGTTTCGCGTCCTATCGCAAGAAACCCAAGTGGGAAGCCGGTGTGATGACTACGCTGCATCACGAATCTTCACTGCGCGTGAAGCCAAAGTGTGATTATTTCGGCACCTGCGGCGGTTGCGCCATGCAGCACCTGGAGCCTTCGGCCCAGGTTGCCATGAAGCAGCGCGTGCTGGAAGACAATCTCTGGCACCTGGGCAAGACCAAGGCCGAGGTGATGTTGCGCCCGATCTATGGTCCCACCTGGGGTTATCGCTACCGCGCGCGCATCTCGGTGCGGCATGTGGCCAAGAAGGGCGGGGTGCTGGTCGGTTTCCACGAAAAGCGCTCTTCCTTCATTGCCGATATGAAGACTTGTGAAATTCTGCCGCCTAATGTGTCGGCCATGCTGGTGCCGTTGCGTGAACTGGTGGCCGCCTTGTCGATCCGTGACAGGATGCCGCAGATCGAGTTGGCCGTGGGCGAGGGCGATGATGGCAACAAGGTCACCGTGCTGGTCCTGCGCATCATGGAGGCGCTATCGCCTGCTGATGAAGCCTTGCTCAAGAGCTTCGCCGATGAGCGCGGGATCGAGTGGTGGTTGCAGACCAAGGGCCCCGATACCGCAGCCCCTTACTACCCGGCCGAATCGCGCCTGCAGTACACGCTGCCTGAATTCGGCATCCGTATGCCTTTCAAACCGACCGACTTCACCCAGGTCAATCACCAGATCAACCGCGTGTTGGTGGCGCGCGCGCTGCGGCTGCTGGATGTGCAGCCGCAAGACCGCGTGGCCGACCTGTTCTGTGGCCTGGGCAATTTCACCTTGCCCATCGCTACGCTGGCGCGGGAAGTCGTGGGAATCGAGGGGAGCACGGCCTTGACCGAGCGCGCGCTGGAAAATGCCAAGGTCAATGGCGTGGATGCCAAGACCAGCTTCTACTGCCGCAACCTGTTCGAAGCCAAGTCCGAGGATTTCGTGGCGCTGGGCAAGTTCGACCGCATGTTGATCGATCCGCCGCGCGAAGGCGCCATGGAAGTCTGCAAGGCCTTGGTGGAGCTGCCGCCCGAGCAGCAGCACCTCAAGCCCAGGCGCATCGTGTATGTCTCCTGCAATCCGGCCACCCTGGCGCGCGATGCCGGGATGTTGGTGCATCTGGGCGGCTATGCGCTCAAGTATGCGGGCGTGGTTAACATGTTCCCGCACACGGCGCACGTCGAATCGATCGCGGTGTTCGACTTGCCGCAGTGATCCGGCACGACCAGACGTGAAAAAGCCGGCTTGCGCCGGCTTTTTTGTTGCTCATGAAGCAATCGGACTTACATGTCAGATTTGCATCAGTCGCGGTTGCCGCCCAGGATGCCCAGGATGGACAGCAGGTTGGCGAAGACGTTGTAGACGTCCAGGTAGATCGACAGGGTCGCAGAGATGTAGTTGGTTTCGCCGCCGTTGACCACCTGTTGCACGTCAAACAAGATGTAGGCCGAGAAAATGGCGATGGCCACAACCGAAATGGTCAGTTGCAGTGCCGGCAGGTGAAGGAAAATGTTGGCCAGCGAAGCCACCAGAATCACCAGTACGCCTGCGAAGAGCCACTTGCCCATGCCGGAGAAGTCACGCTTGGAGACGGTGGCGATGGTGGCCATGCCGCAGAAGATGATGGCGGTGCCGCCAAAGGCCGTCATGATGAGGCCGGCGCCGTTGGAAAAGCCCAGCGTGTACTCGATCAGGCGCGACAGCATCAGCCCCATGAAGAAGGTGAAGCCCAGCAGGAAGGCCACGCCCCAGCCGGAATTCTTGGTCTTTTCGATGGCAAAGAAGAAGCCGAAGGCGATTGCCAGGAACAGCACGAAGCCGATCATTGGGCTGGCAGCGAAAAGGCTGAAATGCATCTGCACGCCAAGCCAGGCGCCCAGTACGGTGGGGACCATCGACAGCGCCAGCAGCCAGTAGGTGTTGCGCAGTACGCGGTTGCGGGAGGCCAGGCTCGTGGTCGAGTGGCCGAAGGTCGTGTCCAGTTGGTTCATATGTCCTCCGAAGCGATGAATGCGAGCCAGAGAATAGCACGACGGCTCATTGTTAAGACAAGTCTTCCCTCGCTATGGTTCGAGATGTGCGCTGATTATGTGAGGCTGGCACCGCGACCCGATTGGACCGCAGCTCGTCCGAATGAGGACGTGCGGCGTCAAAGGAGGTGAATTGAGATGATATTTGATGGTTTCATGCTAAAATACAAGGTTCATTGAATTATCAATTCTTGGCTTTAAGCCATTCTTTTTATTGGAGTTTTTCTCATGGCAATTGAACGCACCCTGTCGATCATCAAGCCTGACGCCGTCGCCAAGAACGTGATCGGTCAGATCTATACCCGTTTCGAAAACGCTGGCCTGAAGATCGTTGCTGCCCGCATGGCACAACTGTCCCGTGCTGAAGCGGAAGGCTTCTACGCCGTGCACCGCGAGCGTCCCTTCTTCAAGGATCTGGTCGACTTCATGGTTTCCGGCCCCGGTGATGATCCAGGTGCTGGAAGGCGAAGGCGCCATCCTGAAGAACCGCGACCTGATGGGCGCGACCGATCCGAAGAAGGCTGAAAAGGGCACCATCCGCGCCGACTTCGCCGACTCCATCGACGCCAACGCCGTGCACGGTTCGGACGCTGAAGAAACCGCCAAGGGCGAAATCGCCTACTTCTTCCCGGCACTGAACGTTTATTCGCGTTAATCTGTTCCCGTTTTTCATCGGTCTTCCGGATCGGGGCCGAAACCGGTGTTGCAATTCCTGCAGCGTCTTTCTGCCTCGCTCCCGACCGCAAGCATCATGACTACAGCTCTCACCAATCTGCTGGATATGGATCCCGCGCAACTCGTCGCCTATTGCGGCGAGTTGGGTGAGAAGCCGTTTCGTGCAAAGCAGTTACAGCGTTGGATACACCAGTTCGGTGTCGCTGATTTCGATCAGATGACCGATCTGGCCAAGTCGCTGCGCGACAAGCTGAAGACCCGCGCCGAAGTTCGCGCGCCGGCCATCATCAGCGACCATACCTCCACCGACGGCACGCGCAAGTGGCTGGTCGACGTGGGCCAGGGCAATGCGGTGGAAACCGTGTTCATCCCTGAAGAAAATCGCGGCACGTTGTGTGTTTCGACGCAGGCGGGCTGTGCCGTGAATTGCCGCTTCTGCTCGACCGGCAAGCAAGGCTTCAACCGCAATCTGACCGTGGCCGAGATCATTGGCCAACTGTGGATGGCGGAATTCGAATTACGCAAGACCAAGGGCATCGAGGCTGGCCCCAAGGGCGAGCGCCAGATCACCAACGTGGTGATGATGGGCATGGGCGAGCCGCTGCTCAACTTCGAGCCGACCGTGACCGCCTTGCGCCTGATGTTGGACGACAATGCCTACGGCCTGTCGCGCCGCCGCGTGACGCTGTCTACCAGCGGCGTGGTGCCGATGATCGACAAGCTGTCCCAGGAATGCCCGGTGGCCCTGGCCGTCTCGCTGCACGCCTCCAACGATGCGCTGCGCGATTCGCTCATCCCGCTGAACCGCAAGCATCCGCTGCGCGAGCTGATGCTGGCCTGCAAGCGCTATCTGGAATTCGCGCCGCGTGACTTCATTACTTTCGAGTACTGTATGCTCGATGGCGTCAATGACACCGATACTCACGCCCGTGAACTGGTGGCGCTGGTGAAGGAAGGTGAGACCGCCATCCCCTGCAAGTTCAACCTGATTCCCTTCAATCCTTTCCCCGAGTCGGGCTTGAAGCGATCTCATAATCCGCGCATCAAGGCGTTTGCGCAGATCCTGATGGATGCCGGCATCGTCACCACCATCCGCAAGACGCGCGGCGACGATATCGACGCCGCCTGTGGACAGTTGGCCGGCGAGGTCAAGGACCGCACCCGGGTGCAGGAGCGGATGCAGAAGATGGCTGAGTACCAGAGCAAGTTCGGCAAGGATTTTGGCCGCATCGTGGAGATCTCCGGGTGACGGCAAGCAGGTGTGATGCCTTTGCTGAACATGTCGCGCCGGCCTTGGTCGTCAAGGCGAGGAAGCTGGCAGCGGTTTTTAGAGAATGCAGTACAGGGGCGTCGATGTTGCGCTGGGGCGCAGTCATCGAACGTCCTTTTTGTGTTTTTGCTGAAGTTGTCGAATTTCCCCGGAGGGACGCGGCGCAGGCTGCGCAGGGACGCTCCAGAAGAATCCGGCCAGGGCCGGCTAAAAAAAGCTTTTCCATGTGGAGCATTTGATGAGTGATCAACAAATGAACGAAATGTCGTCGCAGCAACCGCAAGATGTAGGTCAACCGTCCCAGGCTGCCATCTTGCCCGGCGCCGTGCTGGCGTCGGCGCGGCAAAAGAAGGGTTGGTCGGTGGAGCAGGTGGCCAGCCTGGTGAAATTGGCCCCGCGCCAGATCCAGGCCATTGAGGCCGACAATTACGCGGCCTTGCCGGGCCTGGCGGTGGCGCGCGGATTCGTGCGCAGCTATGCCAAGGTGTTGGGCTTGGATGCCCATGCACTGGCAGCTGCCATGCCGCAGGAAACCGCGGTGCAGCAGCGCGATCACATCGTGCCCCAGCATTCGCTGTCCACGCCATTCTCGGAAGGTCCGCTGCCGGCCATGATGATGAGTACGCGCGGCAACAGCTCGGTGCTGCCCATCCTGGCAGGCGTGGCCGTGCTGGCCGTGGTCGCCGGGGCGGCCGCCGTGCGTTGGACCGAATTGGGGGGCAATGTGCCGCAACTGGCCTGGTTGAAGGCACACCACAGCGAAACCTCGACCGCACCGGAAACGACAGAGGTGACCCAAGGCGTGGAAGTCGCATCCAATGACACGCCAGTCAATGCCCGCGTAGAGACGATTACTCCGACCCCTGCTGAGGCATCCGCCACGCAGCCAGCCCCCGCGCCCGAAGCGCCGGCGCCGGTAGCGGCCCAGCCGGCACCGGCTGCCGCCCCAGCCGCCAGCGAGCCGGCATCGACGGCAAGCCCGGCAGCGGTAGCGCCGACTTCCCCGGCAGCATCGTCCACGCCCATGGCTTCCACTACGGTGCCTAGCGGGCTGAACATCGTCAACAGCAAGGATTTGCTGCGTCTGACCTTCCGTGAGGATTCGTGGGTGGAAATCCGTCGCGCCGACAAGAGCACGATCATCTCGCGCCTGTTGAAGGCGGGAACCACCGAGACCTTCGATGTCTCCGATGCCACGACGCTCATCATCGGCAATGCCGCCGGGGTGGATGCCACCCTGCGCGGTCAGCCGTTAGATCTGAAAACTCCGGGCGGCAGCAATGTTGCGCGCCTGAACCTGAACTGAAGCGACTGTCCATCATGTCTTCCTCCCCGATCGCCTCCGGGCCGCTGGCCCGCCGCAACAGCCGCCGCGTGGTCATCAGCCACGGGGCGCGCGAGATTATCGTTGGCGGCGGCGCACCGGTGATGGTGCAATCCATGACCAACACCGATACGGCTGATGCCATCGGGACGGCGATCCAGATCAAGGACCTGGCCCGCGCCGGCTCCGAAGTGGTGCGTCTGACCGTCAATACGCCCGAGGCGGCGGCAGCAGTGCCGGCCATTCGCGAGCAGCTCGACCGCATGGGCGTGGATGTGCCGCTGGTGGGCGATTTCCACTACAACGGCCACACGCTGTTGACCGAGTATCCGGAGTGCGCCCAGGCGCTCTCCAAGTACCGCATCAACCCCGGCAACGTGGGTAAGGGCGCCAAGCGCGATACCCAGTTCGCGCAGATGATCGAAGTGGCCTGCAAGTACGACAAGCCGGTGCGCATCGGCGTGAACTGGGGTAGCCTGGATCAAGCCCTGCTGGCGCGCATCATGGATGAGAATGCCGGTCGCGCCGAGCCATGGTCGGCCCAGGCGGTGATGTATGAAGCTTTGG
Source organism: Herbaspirillum sp. B65 (assembly GCF_000333555.1). NCBI lineage: Bacteria > Pseudomonadati > Pseudomonadota > Betaproteobacteria > Burkholderiales > Oxalobacteraceae > Herbaspirillum > Herbaspirillum sp. B65. The sequence continues at coordinate 9,354 of NZ_BADI01000615.1, forward strand.
TCACCTCGGCCATCGAGAATGCCCAACGCGCTGAAGAACTGGGCATGGCGGGCGACAAGATCATTCTGTCCTGCAAGGTCTCCGGCGTGCAGGACCTGATCGCGGTGTACCGTGAGCTGGCGCGTCGTTGCGATTACCCGCTGCACTTGGGCCTGACCGAGGCCGGCATGGGCAGCAAGGGCATCGTGGCCTCCACGGCGGCGCTGTCGGTGCTGCTGCAGGAAGGCATTGGTGACACCATCCGCATTTCGCTCACCCCTGAGCCGGGCGGCGACCGTACCAAGGAAGTGGTGGTCGGGCAGGAAATCCTGCAGACCATGGGCTTGCGCAAGTTCACCCCGATGGTGATCGCCTGTCCGGGTTGCGGTCGCACCACTTCCACTGTCTTCCAGGACCTGGCCGACAAGATCCAGACCTTCCTGCGCGAGCAGATGCCGGTGTGGAAGGGCAAGTATCCCGGCGTGGAAGCCATGAACGTGGCCGTGATGGGGTGCATTGTCAATGGTCCTGGTGAATCCAAGCACGCCAACATCGGCATCAGCCTGCCCGGTACCGGCGAGTCGCCGGCCGCGCCGGTGTTCATCGATGGCGAAAAGAAGATGACTCTACGTGGCGAGCGCATCGCCGAGGAATTCCAGAACGTGGTGCTGGAATACGTTCAATCGCATTACGGTCAGGGCAGCCATGCCTGATGGCCGTGTGGCCCGCCAAAGTAGGGCGTTGCGGGCCATGCAGTACACTTGCGCTGGTATATCGCACGAAAGGTGCGTCATATTCCAGATTTCAGAAATGAAGTAAAAGACAACACTCTCCGGTATTCGGTATGTCAGAACAAAAGAAAGTCGAAAAAATCGTTGGCGTCAAAGGCATGAATGACATCCTGCCGGCCGACGCCCCGCTGTGGGAACTGTTCGAAAACACCGTGCAATCGGTGCTCAAGAGCTACGGTTTCCAGCAGATCCGCACCCCCATCGTCGAGCCGACCGCGTTGTTCGCGCGCGGGCTGGGCGAGGTGACCGACATCGTCGAGAAGGAGATGTATTCCTTCACCGATTCCATGAACGGCGACAACCTGACCCTGCGTCCGGAAAACACCGCCGGCGTGGTGCGCGCAGCCCTCGAACACAACCTGACCTACGACGGCCCCAAGCGCCTGTGGTATGTCGGCCCGATGTTCCGCCACGAACGTCCGCAGCGCGGCCGTTACCGCCAGTTCCACCAGGTCGGTGCCGAAGCCGTGGGCTTCAGCGGCCCGGACATCGATGCTGAACTGATCATGATGTGCCAGCGCCTGTGGGATGACCTGGGCCTGTCCGACATCCGCCTGGAACTGAACTCCATCGGCAATGCGGAAGAGCGCAACAAGCACCGCGCCGACCTGATTGCCTACTTCGAGCAGCACAAGGAGCTGCTGGACACCGACGCCCAGCGCCGCCTGCACGCCAACCCGCTGCGCATCCTCGATACGAAGAATCCTTCCATGCAGGAGATGGTGAACGCCGCTCCCAAGCTGCTGGATTACCTGGGTGAAGAATCGCGCGCGCACTTCGAAGGCGTGCAGAAGATCCTGCGCCACAACAACATTCCCTTCACCATCAACCCGCGCCTGGTGCGTGGCATGGACTACTACAACCGCACCGTGTTCGAGTGGGTCACCGACCAGCTCGGCTCGCAGGGCACGGTCTGCGGTGGTGGTCGCTACGATCCGCTCATCGAGATGTTCGGCGGCAAGCCGACTCCGGCCTGCGGTTTCGCCATGGGCGTGGAGCGCCTGCTGGAGCTGATGAAGGCCAATGGCGAGCAGTACGCGCCCAACCAGTGCGACGTCTACCTGGTCCACCAGGGCGAGGATGCCCAACTGCAATCTTTCGTCCTGGCTGAACGTTTGCGGACTGCCGGGCTCGATGTTGTGCTACATTGCGCATCGTCGAATGGCGGTGGTTCGTTCAAGGCGCAGATGAAACGCGCCGACGCCAGTGGTGCTGCCTTCGCCGTGATCATCGGTGAGGATGAACTCAAGGCCGCCACCGCCACCGTCAAGCATCTGCGCGAAGGCAACGCCGAAGAAGGCCGCGCCAACCAGAGCAACATGGCCTTCGATGGTGTGGTCGACTATATCGTGGAGCAGATCGTGGGCGATCACGACCATGATCATGACCACGATCACGTGCACTACCACCCCTGAAGACCCGTCAACTTTACCTAATCGCTGAGTTACATGGCATACGATCTCGAAGAACAAGAACAGCTTGATTCCATCAAGGCCTGGTGGGCAAAGTACGGCAACCTGGTGACCTGGGCCCTGATCATCGCCCTGGCCGGTTACGCTGCCTGGACCGGCTGGAACACCTACCAGGGCCGCCAGTCGGCGCAAGCCTCGGTACTCTACGAAGAGCAGCAGAAGGCCCTGGCCGCCAAGGACAATGCCAAGGTGCAGCGCGCTGCCACCGACATCCAGGACAAGTTCAGCGGCACCGCCTACGCCGAGATGAGCGCGCTGGTGGCGGCCAAGTCGGCCTTCGATGCCAACGACAACGAGACTGCCAAGAAGCAGTTGCAATGGGTGATCGACCATGGTCGTGGCAAGGAATACAAGGCCATCGCCGCCGTACGCCTGGCCGGTGTATTGCTCGACACCAAGTCCTATGACGAAGCGTTGAAGGTCTTGGCTGGTGACTATCCAGCCCAGTTCGCCGGCGCTATCGCCGACCGCAAGGGCGACGTCCTGCTGGCGCAGGGCAAGCGTGATGAAGCCCGTACCGCCTACAAGCTGGCGCTGGAAAAGAGCGATGCCAAGGATCCGGGTCGTCAGCTCATCCAGATCAAGCTGGACGCCATCGGCGGCGAAGCACCCAAGGCCTGAGCTTCTATTGAGCTATTGAGCTACTGAACTTCCGGGACCCAGGTCCGCTGCGGCGGACCGCCTGCCCGACGGGTTGCCCACGCAGCCCAGCCATTGAACCGCAATCCCAGTGCGAATCCATCCATCGCTGAGAGGAAACAGAATATGCGTAGTGTGACAGCCACTGCTGCCCAGGCAACATCCTTTGCTCGTTCCCGCCGCGCCGGCAAGCTGGCGCTGAACATGGCCGCCATTGCCGCCGTGGTCGCCCTGTCCGGTTGCTCGCTGTTCTCCAGCAAGAAGGATCCCAATCCGCCGGCACCGCTGGTCGAATTCACCCAGAAGATGCGCGCCCAGGCCGCCTGGACAGTGGCCGTCGGCAAGGCCGGCAGCTACCAGTTCAGCCCGGCCTTTGCCTCCGGCAGCGTCTTCGCCGCCGCCAACGATGGCACCGTGGTGCGCATCAATGCCCAGAACGGCCAGACCCTGTGGCGCAGCCGCGCCGAGGGTGACCTGACGGCCGGCGTCGGTACCGATGGCAGCACGGTCGTGGTGGTGGGCGAGAAGGGCCGTATCCAGGCTTTCGATGCCGCTTCCGGCAAGCCGACCTGGACTGCCCAGGCGCCCAGCGAAGTGCTGTCGGCACCGGCCGTGGGTGAAGGCTTGGTGGTCATTCGCAGCATCGACAACCGCGTCACCGCCTATGACGCCGACAGCGGCAGCCAGCGCTGGATGGTCCAGCGCAACCTGCCTTCGCTGACCCTGCGCAATGCGCCGGGCATCGCCATCGGCGTGCAGACCGCCTTCGTGGCCCTGCCGGGTGGTCGTCTGTCGGCCCTGGCACTGAACAATGGCGGCCCGCGCTGGGAAATCCCGGTCGGTGACCCGCGCGGCACTACCGAGCTGGAGCGCATCTCCGACGTGTCGGGGATGCCGGCCCTGGGCGCGAGCGACATCTGCGCGGCTTCCTACCAGGGGCGTATCGGTTGCTTTGACTTGCTCAATGGCAATGTGCGCTGGCTCAAGGAGTTTTCCAGCGATGTCGGCGTCAATCTGGATGATGCCTACGTCTATGCTGCCGATGTCGGCGGTACCGTCACCGAGTTTGCGCGTGACACCGGCGCTGTCATCTGGCGCAACGACCGTCTGAAGAATCGCGTGCTGTCGGCCCCGATTGCCATCGGCAAGGCAGTGGCCGTGGGCGACTTCCAGGGTTATATTCACTTCCTGTCGCGTGAAGATGGTGCCTTCGTGGCCCGTCTGGCCACCGATGGCAGTGCCATCCAGGCGCCGCCGGTCTCGACCGGATCGTCTGTCGTTTTCCAAACCAAATCAGGAACCGTGGTCGCCGTCGCTGCTGAGTAAGCCAGTGACGAACGACCCCCAAGAAAAGAAATGAAACCGGTAATTGCACTTGTAGGCCGTCCCAACGTCGGCAAATCGACGTTGTTCAACAGGCTCACCCGCAGCCGCGATGCGCTGGTGGCGGACCTGCCCGGCCTGACGCGCGATCGTCACTACGGCGAAGGCCGGGTCGGCGAACGTCCGTTCCTGGTGATCGATACCGGTGGCTTCGAACCCGTGGCCAAGGACGGGATCATGTATGAGATGGCCAAGCAGACCAAGCAGGCAGTGGTCGAGGCCGATATTGTGGTGTTCATCGTCGATGGCCGCCAGGGATTGACGCCGCACGACAAGACCATCACCGACTTCCTGCGCAAGTGCGGTCGTTCCGTGCTGCTGGTGGTCAACAAGTCCGAAGGCATGAAGTACACCTCGGTCACCGCCGACTTCTACGAGCTGGGCATGGGCGATCCCTACGTGATCTCCGCCGCCCACGGCGATGGCGTGGCCGATCTGGTGCAGGAAGCGCTGGACATGGTCGAGGCCGAACGTGCCCAGGAGCCCGAGCCGGAAGAGCCGGCCGTGCGCGGTACCAAGATTGCCATCGTCGGTCGTCCCAACGTGGGCAAGTCGACCCTGGTCAATACTTTGCTGGGCGAAGAGCGCGTGATCGCCTTCGACATGCCCGGCACCACGCGCGACTCGATTGAAATTCCGTTCGAGCGCGAAGGCCGCCATTACACCCTGATCGATACCGCCGGCATCCGCCGTCGCGGCAAGGTATTCGAGGCCATCGAGAAGTTTTCCGTGGTCAAGACCCTGAAATCGATTTCAGATGCTAACGTCGTGCTGCTGCTGCTGGATGCCCAGCAGGATATTTCCGAGCAGGATGCCCACATCGCCGGTTTCGTGCTGGAGTCGGGCAGGGCGCTGGTGGTGGGTGTGAACAAATGGGATGGCATGGAAAGCGACCAGCGCAACCAGATCAAGATGGATCTGGAGCGCAAACTGAATTTCCTTTCCTTCGCCAAGTTCCACTTTATCTCCGCCCTGAAGTCCACCGGCATCGGCCCGTTGATGAAGTCCATCGACTCGGCCTACGCTGCCGCCATGGCCAAGCTGAGCACGCCGCGCCTGACGCGGGCGCTGGAAGAGGCGCTGGAGCATCAGCAGCCGCGCCGCAAGGGTTCGATTCGTCCCAAGCTGCGCTATGCGCACCAGGGCGGCCAGAATCCGCCGGTGGTGGTGATCCACGGCAATGCCCTGGAAGCCATCGACGACAACTACAAGCGCTATCTGGAAAAGCACTTCCGGGAAACTTTCTCCCTGGTGGGCACTCCACTGCGTATCGAGTTCAAGTCGGGCAAGAATCCTTTCATCCGGCAGGAAAAATAATCGTAAATCCTGCTATTCGATCAATGTTTTTTGGCGTTGGAGCGAAAATCGTTTAAATTGAATAGCATAAAGTTGGTAAAGCACTTGATATTCCTTGAAGTGCCTCCAAGTCCTAATCACAACAACACCGTGGAGCTGCCATGAGCAACAAAGGGCAATTGTTACAAGACCCATTCCTGAACGCATTGAGAAAAGAGCACGTTCCCGTCTCTATCTATCTGGTCAACGGCATCAAGCTGCAAGGCCATGTGGAATCTTTCGATCAATACGTGGTCCTGCTGCGTAACACCGTTACGCAAATGGTTTACAAACACGCCATCTCTACCGTCGTGCCTGCACGTGCGGTCAACCTCAGTCTCGAATCCTCGTCCGACGAATAATGGTCTACCTGGCCGGCTTGACGCCGTGGGCATTCTGACATGCGTGCCGCGTTAGTCGGCCTGGACTTCGGCAAGAACGATTTCGCCGCAAGTCTGGATGAGCTCTTCCTGTTGGCAAAATCGGCTGGTGCGGAACCGGTGATCACCATCACCGGTCGTCGTGCCAGTCCTGATGCCGCTCTCTTCGTTGGTACCGGCAAGGCACAGGAAGTCGCCGATGCCGTTGCCGATCTCCAGCTCGAACTGGTCATTTTCAATCACGCCCTTTCGCCGGCCCAGCAACGTAACCTGGAGCGGGTGCTGAAGGTGCGCGTGCTCGACCGTACCAGCCTGATCCTCGATATCTTCGCGCAACGCGCCAAGAGCCACGAGGGCAAGGTGCAAGTCGAACTGGCCCAGTTGCAGCACTTGTCGACTCGCCTCATCCGCGGCTGGACGCACTTGGAGCGCCAGAAGGGTGGTATCGGCCTGCGCGGTCCCGGTGAAACCCAGCTCGAAACCGACCGTCGCCTGCTGGGCGAGCGCGTCAAGGCACTGCGCGCAGTGCTGGCCAAGCTGCGCCGGCAACATGCCACGCAGCGCCGTGCGCGGGGGCGCAACGAGACCTTCTCGGTCTCGCTGGTGGGGTATACCAACGCCGGCAAGTCAACCATCTTCAACGCGCTGGCCAAGGCCGGCGTGTATGCCGCCAACCAGCTCTTTGCCACGCTGGATACCACCTCGCGGCGGGTCTACCTGGGCGAAGTGGGGCATGTGGGATCTCGATACGTC
>NZ_BADI01000614.1:0-444 GCF_000333555.1 Herbaspirillum sp. B65
AGATGCTGCTGCCGGGGCCAGCATGCGTTCGCCCTGACGCGCCAGCAGCCACTGGGCATCCGGATCGCCCTCCGCTGCCACCGTTTCCAGCGCGCGCAGCGCGCGGCTCTTCTGCTCGGGACTGGCCGCCGCCACGCCGACCGGATGTTCCAGGACCAGGCGCGCCAAGGTCAGACCAGCGCGCGTGGCACCCGCCTCGAAGGCGCGCTCGTACCATTGCGCAGCTTCGTGCGGCTTGCCCAGCTGGCTCACAACTTCATAGGGAATATGCCGGGCAATGAGCATCCAGGCATCGGCCAAGCCCTGGCGGGCAGCCCGCTCCAGCCAGTGCCATGCGGTGCCCGGACTTTGCGGCAAACCGTTGCCGCCAAACAGGTAACGCTGGCCCAGGCTCAGTTGCGCCTGGGCATCTCCGGCACGTGCTGCCCGGATGATTGCTAGATC
>NZ_BADI01000613.1:0-403 GCF_000333555.1 Herbaspirillum sp. B65
ATTGACCGAGAAACGCCAGGCCAGCGCGCCGCTACGGTTACCCAAACCGACGTTGTACTCCTGGGCGCGATAGGTACCGGAAGCACCGTAGTGGCTGAAGTCCTGCTGCGCATACTGGGCCTTGATGCTGGCCTCGAAGTGCTGCGGCATCCGGGTGGTGATCTCGGTGACTGCACCATAGGAATTGCCCGGATACTCCGCGGCAAAGGGGCCATACATCACGTCGATGCGTTCGATTTCTTCCGGCGCCACCATGAACCAGCGCGGCGAGCCATTGCCGTTGTTGTTGTTCACCAGCGCCGAGAGCAGGATGCCATCGGCATAGACCAGGCTGCGCGCGCTGGCGTTGACGCCCGTGGTGCGGGTAGCCAGCGGCGCTTGCGTGTCGCCGATGTAGCGCTTG
>NZ_BADI01000612.1:0-535 GCF_000333555.1 Herbaspirillum sp. B65
CGTGGAAGTGAGCGCACGCCGCAGCGGTCCGCTGCAGCTCAACAACGTGCTGAGCTCGGTGGACCTGATCGGGGCCGACCGCATCCAGCAACAGCAGGCGCAATACAACTGGGAGCTGTTCGCGCAGTCGCCGGGCGTGATGCTGACCCAGTTCCGCCAGGGCAACGAATCGGGCAAGCTGTCCTTCCGTGGCTTCAATGGCGAGGGCGAGGTCAATGCGGTCAAGCTGCTCATCGACGGCATCCCCAGCAATGACAATGCGGGCGGCATGCCCTTCCTGGGCACGCTGTTCCCGCTCGATATCGCCCGCATCGAGGTCGTGCGCGGTACCAACGATGCGCGCTACGGCCTGCACAACATCGCCGGCAACGTCAATATCGTCACCCGCCAGGGCGGCAACTACGACGAGGCGCGCCTGACCTACGGCAGCTTCAACACGCGCCAGGTGCAGGTGGTCAAGGGCGTGGAAAACGGCAACTGGTCCCAGAATTATTTCGTCGGCTACGAAAAATCGGATGGCTATCGCGACCATGCG
>NZ_BADI01000611.1:0-1558 GCF_000333555.1 Herbaspirillum sp. B65
GGCGGCACTTTTTGTGGATGACTTGATCGGACAACAGCAAATCGTGTNCAAGACCTGGAATCCACTATCCGAAAGTTCGNCGGTATTTCCGGTGCTACTATTCTGGGTGACGGCGGCGTTGCCCTGATTGTCGATGTGGCAGCTTGCTGCGATCCAGCCGCCAACTGAATGACGAATCTGTATTTTCCTGATTTTTAAAGGGCCTCAACATGTCTGACACTGCATCCAAGAATCTTTCCGGCTTCGGCGAAAAGACCGACAGCAACGGAAACGAGTTTCTTGCCTTCACCCTGGGTAAGGAAGAATACGGCATCGATATTCTGAAGGTTCAGGAAATCCGTGGCTACGAAGCCGTCACCCGCATCGCCAACTCGCCTGATTTCATCAAGGGCGTGGTCAACCTGCGCGGCATCATCGTCCCCATCGTCGATATGCGCATCAAGTTCCAGCTGGGTGAACCGACCTATGACCAGTTCACGGTCGTGATCATCTTGAACATCGGTGGTCGCGTGGTCGGCATGGTGGTCGACAGCGTCTCCGACGTGATCACCCTGACCCAGGAACAGATCAAGCCGGCACCGGAAATGGGCACCACCTTCGATTCCGACTACCTGATCGGCCTGGGTACCCTGGAGCAGCGTATGCTGATCCTGGTCGATATCGACAAGCTGATGTCCAGCGCCGAAATGGGCCTGATCGAGAAACTGGCCGCCTGATCACTGTCGGGCTGTTGCAAGGGATCCGGAGGAGACGCAGACCGGATCTGGTTTTGGTCGTCATTCGGTCGCGCAGGAAAAAGCAGGCACGATAGCCTGCTACAGAAGAGAAAAAGGCATCCGCCGTGTGGTGGATGCCTTTTTTATTGGCGTTTCGGCACGCCTTTGGGTCGATATGAAGCTTTGTGCGGCCAAGCCGGTCCGGCCTGCCTCCCGGCAGGCCATTGCTTCATATCTCAGTGGAAGTGCTCGACCGGAGGAGGCGTATCTTCCGGCATTTCCGCGTGCACCAGTTCACCTTCGCGGTCAGGGAACAGGGGGGCGCCGCAGTCATCGCAAAACTCCATGGTGAAGCGTTCTGCATGGTGCTTGATGTGCACGATGCCACATTCGCGCAACACCATCAGGATCTGCTGCAGCGGGCTGGGCGGCAGGCCTTCCAGCAGGCCGGCGCCGGCCGGGATCATCATGGGCAGTTCTTCACCGCTTTCCTGTTCATACAAGGGCCAGACCGTGCCATAGACCACGGTGGGGTCGTCGCCGATGGAAAAACCGATGCGGTATTCATCGATCTGGCCATTGATGTCCTCGGAGAAGCCGCCGATGCTGGCGTGCAGCTCGGAAGAGGCGATGTCCAGGGTTTGCGTCAGGAAGTAGTCGGCGGCGCGAATGGAGGCCGGGCGGATGCGCTTGTCGGCCTCGCGGCAGCCGAAGAAGTAGGCCTGCGGCAGCAGCAGTTCGACACTGCAACCAGGCAACAGGCGCGTAAACAGCGGTGTGGCCTGTTGCTTCCAGGCTTCGAAGGCGGCGGCCTTGTTGGCCGAGAAATGGCTTGCTGTCGC
>NZ_BADI01000610.1:0-6837 GCF_000333555.1 Herbaspirillum sp. B65
AAAATTTTGCAAGTTTTTTCAGTAGCAAAGCGTAAGGAAACTACAGTGGAGTTTCGGTGAAGAGGTAAAAATGTGGATGAGCTAGTCGCCGACCAGCAACAAGCAGCGCGTAAACATCGAAAATTTACAATTTATTTCGTTGCTCAAAATGCAATTTTATTGAGTCATTTCAGGCAAGAAAGCTTTTGATCAGGAAATTCCTGATTGGCCCCGAAAGTCGCAAGCAAACTGCCTGTTCCCTCTCCTGACTGAAAAATCACCCGGTGATTCCCTGCCCATGTAGGACTAACGCCTACAGACTGGACGGGTCGGTGTCGGACGAAAAATACCGATCAAGTCTAATTTCCCGCGTGTCCGCCCCCCCTCAGAATTAGCTTGCAGTCAAGTAAATGTAAGCGATTGTAAGCAGCCCGACGCCGCGTCGTGCCGCTTTGAGCAGTGGAAGTACTTACCGAGGTGGGGTGTAAATGAATACCAACGACATGATGGCGGAGATCCGCGATGCCAACCTGAGCTATCTCATGCTGGCGCAGCAGATGATCCGTTCGGACAAGCCGACTGCGATCTTCCGGCTGGGCATCAGCGCCGAGATCGCCGATCTGATCGAAGGGCTGTCCAATGCCCAGATCATGAAGCTGGCGGCGACCAACATGATGTTGACGCGCTTTCGCTTTGACGATGGCGCCATCCTCGGGATGCTGACCAACTACAACAAGGACAAAAGCCTGGCCCAGTCTCATGCGGCCATTTTGATGGCTTGTCAGCCCAGCGAGCAAATTTCGTAAAACAACAAGACAGAGCAGGGCCTGCGCGTACAGGGGATGTTCACGTGCGGGAGGGGAGATGTTCCAGGAAGTTAAACAGTTTGTGTCTTGATCCAGCCTGCATTGATTGTCCGTCCGCCTGGGGCGCACGGGCCTAGGTCAGGCAGTTTTACTACGAAATCACCGGGGGGTAGCAACATGGCTAAGAAGAGCGTTGTCACGGAAGCGCAGGAAATTCAGTTGGCCATTGAATTGATTAACCTGGGGGCACGCCTCCAGTTGTTGGAATCGGAAACTTCGCTGTCGCGCGAGCGCCTGCTGAAGCTTTACAAGGAATTGAAGGGCGTGTCTCCGCCCAAGGGCATGTTGCCGTTCTCGACCGACTGGTTCATTACCTGGCAGCCCAACATCCATTCGTCCTTGTTCATCAACATCCACCGCTATCTGGTGGAATATGCCCGCATCAGCGGTATCGAAGCCGTCATGAAGGCCTACAAGCTCTATCTGGAGCAGGTTGGCTACACCGACTCGGGCGAGCCGGTGCTCTCGCTCACCCGTGCCTGGACCCTGGTGCGCTTCTTCGAGAGCAAGATGCTCATGACCACGCCCTGCTGCAAGTGCGGCGGGCATTTCGTAGTGCATCGCCTGGATCTGCATCAGGATTACCTGTGCGGCCTGTGCCACATGCCTTCGCGTGCCGGCAAGACCAAGAAGGCCAAGGATGCCGTGGTCATGGGTCTGGTCGAGGCCGCCATGCCGCTGGCAGTGGCAGCGCCCCTGGCCGAGGTGCCGGTGCTGGCGGCGGTGGCTTGAGCCATCCCGAGCGGGTGCTGCTGCAGTGATGCATTGATGCGGGAATGGGCCAGGTAGGTCAACCACAAGAATAAGGCCGATTGCCGCGATGTCCGAAGATCAGAATCAGGCCGGTGCGCGCCGCAGACCACTGTTGCAGGCACCGGCCATCCAGGCCCTGTTGTTGTTCGTGCTGGGTCTGGTGGCTGCCAATGTGATCGATGTGCTGTTGCAGCGCGCCGGTCTTTCTCCTTTATCCCCCCTCCAGACTTCGCTGCTGCACGGTGTGCTGGCTGCGCTGTTGGCGCGCCTGCGTGGCATGGCCGTGTGGTGGTGGCTGATCCTGCTGGTGTTCCCGGTGGCGGCGCTGGCCGTGGGCAGCCTGCACCTGCCGCCGTGGGTGTTCCTGGTGGTGTTTCTGTTCATGCTGGTGCTGTTCTGGTCCACCTTCCGCAGCCAGGTGCCGTTCTATCCTTCCGGTCAGCGTGCCTGGGATGCGGTGGCCGCCTTGCTGCCGCAGGGGCGGGCGATCCGCTTCATGGACATCGGCAGTGGCCTGGGTGGCGCCGTGCTGGACCTGTCGCGACGCCGTCCCGAGAGCGAGTTCACCGGCATCGAGATCGCCCCCTTGCCGTGGCTGGTCAGTCGCCTGCGGGCTGCGCTGGCGGGTAATCGCTGCCGCTTTGTGCGGGGCGATTATCTGTTGCTCGATTTCAGTGATTACGACGTGGTCTTTGCCTACCTGTCGCCGGCGGCCATGGTGGCGCTATGGCACAAGGCGCGCGCCGAGATGAAGCCGGGCACGCTGCTTTTGAGCTATGAGTTTCATATTCCTGGCACCACCCCTGATGTCGTGATCGAACCACCGGGGGGCGGACCGGTCCTGCATGGATGGCGCATGTGAGCTGCGAGACGCGACGTATCAAGTTTGCGGCGATTGCGCCGTAAATCAAAAAGGAAGGACGTTTTTCGGATATGTATTCCCTCATTTGCTTGATTGGAATACCTGTAACCTGATGAACGTGAAAATACACTCAACGCCACAGGGACGGGAGTAGGCACTTGTTAGTCATCATTGGATATATCGTGGTCATGGCATCCGTCTTCGGCGGCTTTGCCATGGCGGGGGGGCACCTGGGAGCGCTGTTCCAGCCAATCGAACTGCTCATGATCGGCGGTGCCGCCGGCGGCGCTTTCCTGGTTGGTAACAACGGCAAGGCGATCAAGGCCACCTTGAAAGCCTTGCCGACCGTCTTCAAGGGTTCGGCCTATACCAAGGCGCTGTACATGGAATTGATGGCGCTGCTCTTCGAGATTCTGACCAAGTCTCGTAAAGAGGGTTTGATGTCCATTGAAGGGGATATCGAAGAGCCCGAGAGCAGCCCCATCTTCAGCAAGTATCCGGGCGTGCTGGCGGACCATCATCTGATCGAATTCATGACCGACTACCTGCGTCTGATGGTGTCGGGCAACATGGATGCGTTCCAGATCGAAAACCTGATGGACAACGAAATCGAGACCCATCATCACGAAGGCGAGATCCCCGTGCATTGCATCGCCAAGCTGGGTGACGGTATGCCGGCCTTCGGTATCGTGGCCGCGGTGATGGGGGTGGTGCACACCATGGAATCGGTGGGTATTCCGCCTTCCGAACTGGGTATGCTGATCGCCCACGCGCTGGTCGGTACCTTCCTCGGTATTCTGCTGGCCTACGGCTTCGTGGGTCCGCTCTCGAGCTTGCTGGAACAGAAGCTGCACGAGTCGACCAAGATCTACCAATGCGTGAAGGTGACCCTGCTGGCCAGCTTGAATGGCTATGCACCGGCGCTGTCGATCGAATTCGGCCGTAAGGTCCTGTTCTCGACGGAACGTCCGACCTTCCTCGAACTGGAAGAACACGTCAAGCAGGCCAAGAGCAAGTAAGGCATTGGGAAGCTAAGAAGTTAAGAACGTAAGCAGTTCAAGTCCACCGGGGCAGGCCTGACTTACATCGATTTACACTGACATCAGCATTGAGGCAGGAGTACAGGCATGGCCGACGAAGGGCTACGTCCCATAATCGTTAAGCGCATCAAGAAGGGCGGCGGCGGTCACCACGGCGGCGCCTGGAAGATCGCCTACGCCGACTTCGTCACGGCGATGATGGCGTTCTTCCTGCTGATGTGGCTGCTGGGTTCGACTGCCAAGGGGGACTTGAACGGCATTGCCGAGTACTTCAAGACGCCGCTGAAGGTGGCCATGGCCGGCGGCTCCGGCAGTGGTGACGCCAATACCGTGCTGCCCGGGGGCGGCAAGGACTTGACCCGTCAGGATGGGCAGTTGCGCAAGGGCGAGAACGACATCGTCTCGCGCAAGCAGAGTCTGAAGCAGGCACAGCAGGAACTGGAACGCGCCGAACGCACCCGGCTGGAAGAATTGAAGACGCGCCTGGAAAAGGCCATCGACTCCAATCCGACCTTGAAGCAGTTCAAGAACCAGCTCTTGATCGACATCACTACCGAAGGTTTGCGCATCCAGATCGTGGACGAAAAGAACCGTCCCATGTTCGCCCTGGCCAGCGCCCAGTTGCAGCCCTATACCAAGGAGATCCTGCACGAGATCGGTCGTACCTTGAATGACGTGCCCAACAAGATCAGCCTGTCCGGCCACACCGATGCCACGCCCTATTCGCATGGCGAGAAGGGCTACAGCAACTGGGAGTTGTCGGCTGACCGGGCCAATGCTTCGCGGCGCGAACTGATCATCGGCGGCATGGATGAATCCAAGGTGTTGCGGGTGGTGGGCCTGTCTTCGGCGGTGTTGCTGGACAAGGAAGACCCCTTCAACCCGATCAATCGTCGCATCAGCATCATCGTCATGAACAAGAAGGCCGAAGAGATGGTGGAAAAGGATAGTGGGTCGCTCAATGTACCCACCGATGCCAGCGACGATGACGTCCAGCAGGGGCTGGGCGCACCGGCCAAGAATTAGAGCGGGGGGCGTCGAGATTGACGTCGATGTGGTGATGAAGCAGAAGTGTTCAACTGAACAGGGGAAGAGAGCTGGATATGCCGACCAAGACCATGCTGCAGGAGCTCAAGCGTTTGTTGCTCGATACTGCCAGCGGCGGCAGCCGCCAATTGACGGAAGTGGAGTCGGACCTGGTCCAGACCAACATCCTGCTGGGTGAAGCCATTGGCAAGCTGGGGACCAGCTTCATGGAACTGCATCGCTCGGTGCAGCTCCAGCAGAGCATCCTGGAGGGGCTGATGAACGGCAATAGCCAGTTCGACGGCGAGAGCATCGAGCAGCTCAAGGCCACCCAGGGCCAGGTCAGCCACTACGTCAATGCAGCCGTGACCGGCCTGCAGTTCCAGGACATGACCAGCCAGTTGCTGGAGCGTATCGTGCGCCGCGTGATCGGCCTGCGTGAAGCGCTGGGCGTATTGAGTGCCAACAGCTTCGAGATCGTACCCGAGCAGGGCCAGACCGATGATGAGTTGAAGGAACTGCTGGCCAGCACCGTGCAGGCCATGGAAGAACGCCTGACAGTGCTCGATTCGGGGCTGTGGAAGGCAGTACGCCAGACCCGCATGGAAAGCGGCGATATCGAGTTGTTCTAGTCGGTGGCTGGCAGAGTGGTACAAGATTGAACTAGGTCATTCCGGTCAGACTGGCCGTTAGGTCGGAGACCAATGGTGCGGCATAATGCATACGCGCATGAGCCTTATTGAAGAAACAGGGAGTAACGATGTCCAAAACGATTCTCGCAGTAGATGATTCCGGGTCACTGCGTCAGATGGTGGTATTCAGTCTGAAAGCTGCGGGTTACAACGTGACCGAGGCGGTCGACGGGGTGGACGCGCTGGAAAAGGCCAAGACGCATACCTTCGACCTGGTGCTGACCGACCAGAACATGCCGCGCATGGACGGCCTGACCCTGATCCGCTCGCTGCGCGAGCTGACCAGCTACGCCCGCGTGCCCATCCTGATGCTGACCACCGAGTTCAGCGACGAGATGAAGGCCAAGGGCAAGGCAGCCGGCGCCAATGGCTGGCTGGTCAAGCCGTTTGATCCGCAACGCCTGACCGAGGTGGTGCGCAAGGTAATCGGCTGATCTTGCCGGAATAATAAGAATACACGTACTGCATCCAGCATGGAGCCCAGGCATGAGCATTGATATGAGCCAGTTTTTCCAGGTCTTTTTCGACGAGGCCGAGGAAGGGCTCGCGGAAATGGAAAAGCTGTTGTTGGCCGTCAATGTAGAGTCTCCCGATCCGGAAGACCTCAATGCGGTGTTTCGCGCCGCACATTCGATCAAGGGTGGTTCATCCACCTTCGGCCTGACCGATATCGCCGAAGTCACGCACGTGCTGGAGTCGCTGCTGGACCGCATTCGCCAGGGCCAGATGGCCCTGACTTCGGAGCACGTGGACGCCTTCCTGGCCGCCAAGGATGTGCTCAAGTCCATGCTCGACGGCCACAAGCATGGCGCCGAGGTGGACCAGGAAGCGGTGGCGCAGGTGCGCATGTTGCTCGAAGCCCTGTCGCAGGGCAAGAGTTCCAGCGCCGCCGCGCCCAAGGCGGCTGCCCCGGCCGCGGCCGTGGTCGGACCTGGTGGCGTGCGCCGCTACCGGCTGGATATGCCCGTCATCGCCGACAAGGATGCCGACGCCCTGGCCGATGAGTTGTCCATGCTGGGCAAGCTGGAAAAATCCAAGTCGCCCGAGGGGCGCTGGGTATTCATCCTGGATACGGCCGAACCGATCGATGACGTGGTCGCCATCTGCGCCTTCATCGTCAATGTGGCCGATCTGAAGATTTCACAAGCGGTCGAAGCCGCCCAGGGCAGCGATGAAGAGCGCGGCTACGGCTTCTTCGACAATTTCGTGACCCAGGAAGAGCGCGAACGCACCCAGGGCTACGGTTTCTTCGACAATCACACCGCCCTCGAAGACAAGGAGCGCGAGCAGGGCTACGGCTTCTTCGCCCCCTTCGTGCCGCTGGACATCAGCCCGAAGAAGGCCGAGGCCGACGGCGCGGCCCATGCCGCAGGCAATGGCAACGGCAATGCGCATCACGACGATGCCCATTTGCATGGCGAACATGCATCGGCCGAAAAGAGGGCGGCCAAGGGTGGCGCCGGACTGGCCCAGGAGTCGTCTTCCATTCGCGTGAGCATCGAGAAGGTCGACCAGTTGATCAACCTGGGGGGCGAGCTGGTCATTACCCAGGCCATGATCGAGCAGCGCGTGGGCAAGCTCGACCCGATGCACCATGAACACCTGCTCAACAGCGTGAG
>NZ_BADI01000609.1:0-14783 GCF_000333555.1 Herbaspirillum sp. B65
GGTGGTGATACATGATCTCAAACTGATCCTGGTGAGTCGGCTGCTGTTCGGTTGTGCCGAAGCCCTCATCATGACCTGTTGCACCACCCTCATTGCCGACTACTGGCCACCGCAGCAGCGGATGCGCTATATCAATCGCCAAGTGATCACCATCGGCGTGGTAGGGGCCCTGTTCTTCGTCATCGGCGGCATGGCGGGGGAGGGCTCGTGGCGCACACCATTCCTGCTGTACCTGGCGCCGCTGCTGATGGTGCCGGCCATCGTCAACTATCTGTGGGAGCCGGATCGGCGCCAGGAAGAGAGCCAGGCGCTGATCACCCCTCCCGGTAGCACCCGGCGCACGCTGCTGGTGGCTTGCTTCCTGATCTTCGTGGGCATGGTGACCTGCTTCGTGGTGACCGTGATGACGCCCACGGTACTGGTGATGCGGGGCGTGACCTCGACCTCGCTCATCGGTGCCTCAGCGGGGCTGGCGATCCTGTCCACCCTGATCGGTTCGATTGCCTGGCCCTTTGTGCGTGAGCGCATCGGGGTGGCCGGGGTCAATGCCTTGCTGCTGGCCTGCATGGCCTGTGGCCTGTGCGTGCTGGCGCTGGCACCTTCCTATCCGGTGGTGTTGGTGGCGATGGTATTGCAGGGCTTTGGCGCTGGCTTCCTGGTCTCCAATGCCTCGCTGCCCTTGCTGCTGGTTTTGCCCGCCCATCTGCGGGCACGTGGGGTGGGGGCGTTTACGGCATGTCTGTACCTGGGCCAGTTTGCCAGTCCGCTCATCATCACGGCCATCGCCCATCCCTTGGGCGGGATGCCGCACGGACTGGCGTCGGCCATCCTGCTGTGGGCCTTGCTGACGATGCTCGTGGCGCTGGCCTGGCTGTTGGTCGGCCTGCGTCAGGGACGGATGCAGGCTGGGCAAGTGTTGCATTGAGCAGGCCTGTTTCTGTTGTTCTGCTGTTCTGGTTTTTTGATGTATTTTTCTTCTTTCATGCGGCGTTCTCAAGGCGTCGCATGTTCTTTTGCATGAAAGGCTGCAATCCATGAATACCGCATCTTCTGCTTGTGCCCCCGAGTACGATGGCCTGGCGCTGGGGGAGCGCATCGCCCGCGGCGAACTGTCGGCCAGCCAGGCGCTGCAACAGGCCATCGCCCGGCTGGAACAGGTCAATCCTCAGCTCAACGCCATGGCCGAAAAGCTCTATCACCTGGGTGAGCAGAGCGTGGCGCAGGGGCTGCCGGCCGGGCCTTTCCACGGGGTGCCGATGCTGATCAAGGATCTGTTCACGCCGCTGGCAGGGGCCAGGATGAGCAACGGTTCCTTGTTGCTCAAGGACAGCGTCCTGCCCTTCGATGCCGAACTCGTGACCCGTTTCAAGCAGGCCGGCTTCACTATTTTCGGTACCACCGCCTCCCCTGAATTCGGCTCTTCCTACACTACCGAATCGCGCCTGTTGGGGGCCACTCGCAATCCCTGGTCGCTGGAGCATATCTGTGGTGGCTCCAGCGGTGCGGCCGCAGCCCTGGTAGCGGCCCGGGTGCTGCCCATTGCGCACGGCAACGACGGGGGCGGTTCGCTGCGCGTGCCGGCCTCGGCGTGCGGGGTGTTCGGCCTGAAGCCGTCGCGCGGACTCATGCCGATGGGGCCGGTGGTGGGCGAGGGCTGGGCGGGCATGAGTACCAGCCACGTCATGAGCATCTCGGTGCGCGACAGTGCCGCCGTGCTCGATCAACTGGCCGGGGCCGATCTCGGTGCTCCCTATGCTGCACCCCATTACAGCCAGAGCTTCCTGGCAGCGGCCAGCGGGCCGGCGCCGCGCGGTTTGCGCATTGGCCTGGTGCGACAACTGCAGCCGTGGCCGACCCATCCTGATTGCATCGAGGCCGTGCAAAAGACGGCAGCGCTGTGCGAACAATTGGGCCACCACGTGGAAGAAACCGCGTTGCCGCTGGAGGCGCTGGAATTCTATGACACCATCTTCACCATCATCGGCTCCCAGACCCGCAGCTACCTCAACACGCTCGCACGCATGGCTGGTCATCCGATGGATGAGCAGGCGCTGGAGGCGCGTCATCGGGTGATCCTGCGCGACAAGGGGCAACGCTCGGGCGCCGAGTATGCGGCGGCAGTCGATTACCTGCACGCCTTTGGCCGGCGCATGGCCGCGCTGATGCAGCGTTACGATCTGATTCTTACGCCTACCATGGCGCAGCCACCGGCGCGCATCGGTAGCTTGACGGTGCGCGATGAGCAATCGATCACCGAGCTGATCCACACCTTCCACGGTTTTTCCCCGTTTACGGCCTTGTTCAATGCCAGTGGCCAGCCCGCCATGTCGGTGCCCCTGCACTGGAATGCGGCAGGCTTGCCCATCGGCTCGCACTTTGCCGCAGCCTTCGGTGGCGAACCCTTGCTCTTTGCTCTGGCCGCGCAACTGGAGCAGGCTGCCCCCTGGGCGCAGCGCTGTCCGCCCATCTGTGCGGTCCTGTAGCCTGGGCAGGCATTGCATTGGACAACAAAAAACCCGTGTCAGAGGCACGGGTTTTTTGTTGTGGCAAGTTCTTGCGGTCTTACCAGAGCTTCCACCACGGATTGTCCTTCTTCTTCGGACCACCGTGGTACCAGGGGCTATTCGGATAGGTGGCCTGGATGATGCGTTCGGTGTCTTCCTTCAGCTTGGTCTGGCCCAGGGCGTCGTAGGAGTGCATCAGGATGAACAGCGCCTCTTCGTTGGCCGGCGAGTCAGGGTACTGCTTGATGGCAGCCTGGGCGCGGTTGGCGGCCGAGACATAGGCGCCGCGGCGATAGTAGTAGCTGGCCACGTGGACGTCATACTGGGCCATGGCATTGACCAGGTATTTCATGCGGGCAATGGCGTCCGGGGTGTACTTGCTTTCCGGGAAACGTTCGGCCAGCAGCTTGAACGAATCGAAGGCGTCACGCATGGCCTTGGGATCGCGTTCGGTGTTGTCCTGGTCGGTGAAGGTGTCGAAGATGCTGGTGCGATCATTGAAATTGATCAGGCCACGCAGGTAGTACATGTAGTCCACATTGGGGTGGTTGGGGTGCAGCTTGATGAAGCGGTCCACCGCCGCCAGCCCTTGCGCCTGCTCGTTCTGGCGGTAGTAGGCGTAGGCGATGTCCATCTGCGCCTGCTGGGCGTAAGTGCCGAAGGGATAGCGCGATTCCAGCTTCTCGAAGTACTTGATGGCCTTGTCGTAGCCGCCGGCATTCAGTTCATCCTTGGCTTCCGAGTATAATTTCGCGGCAGACCAGCCGACCGTCTCATCCTTTTGTTCCGGCAACAGGCCGCAGGCGGTGAGCGAGAGGGCAAAACCGATGATGAAGAACTTCAATAAGATTTTGTGCATGACTCTTGTGTGCTTGTCTGGGACTTATCAGTTGTGCATGGCGTGAAGCGCCTTCCCGAGCCGGCTGCATCGATACCCGAAATACAATCAACCCGATCCGGCGATTATAGCTGATGTCACGTAAGAAACCCCTTCCGATTACAAATGGCGATGAGCCTGTAAAGACCGACCTCCCGCTGGAGGACGATTTCGATGACGGCGAGCCAGCCGGCGACGATGGCGTCCCCGGCCTGGAGCCCTTGACTTTCCGCCTTGACGATGAGGTCATCGGCCAGCGCCTGGACAAGGTCTTGTCTGGCCTCATGCCCGAATTCTCGCGCAGCCGCATCCAGCAATGGATCGAAGATGGCCATGTGACCGTCGATGGCGCGCCCGCCAAGGGCAAGATGACCATGCTGGGCGATGAACTGGTGGAGGTGGCGCCGCAATCGGTGCCGGCTGACCAGCCCTATGCGCCCGAAGCCATGGCGCTGGACATCCTGCACGAGGACAAATCCATCATCATCTTGAACAAGCCGGCCGGTCTGGTGGTCCATCCCGCCGCCGGCAACTGGAGCGGCACGCTCTTGAACGGTCTGTTACACCATTGCCCGGCCCTGGCCAATGTGCCGCGCGCGGGCATCGTGCACCGTCTGGACAAGGAAACCAGTGGCTTGATGGTGGTGGCCAAGACCCTGGCTGCGCAGACCGACCTGGTACGCCAGTTGCAGGCGCGCAGCATGAAGCGCCAGTACCTGGCCCTGGTATGGGGCCTGCCGCAGCTCTCCGGCACCATCAAATGCACCGATGGCGCGCCATCCGCGCGACCGCATCAAGATGGCGGTGTCGCAAAGCATGAGGGCCAAGCCGGCCGTGACCCATTACCGTCGCCTGGCCACCGGCGAGATCGACCGCAAGCCGGTCAGCCTGGTGCATTGCCGCCTGGAAACCGGGCGCACCCACCAGATCCGCGTGCATCTGCAGTCGCTGGGCTTCGCGCTGGTGGGCGATTCGCTTTATGGCAAGCAGCACCTGGCGTCGGTGTTCCCGCGCCAGGCGCTGCTGGCCGGTCGCCTGGGCCTGGTGCATCCGACCTCGGGCAAGTTCCGCCAGTGGGCCGCGCCGTTGCCGCCGGACATCGAAGCTCTGCTCCAGCGCGCCGGCATCGACCCGGCCTTGGCAGTGATCCCCGAGATGAGCGAAGAAGCCGATCCGGTGCTGGGCGACTACGATGAAGACAATGATGAGTATTGACGCCGGATATCCATGGAACTGCTGATCCCCGACTGGGCTGCGCCGGCCAACATCGGCGCGCTGACTACGCTGCGTGCCGGCGGATACAGTCCTGCCCCGTATGATGACGGGCAGGGTGGTGGTGGCCTGAACCTGGGGATGCACGTCGAGGATGATCCCGCCTTGGTAGCGCGCAACCGCGCTTTGCTGCGCCGCCTGCTGCCTGCCGAGCCGGCTTGGCTGACCCAGGTACATGGCGTGAACGTGCTGGACGCGGCCGCGCTGCCGGACGATGCCTGCGCCGATGCCTGTATCAGCAGCACGCCTGGCGCCGTCTGCGTGATGATGACCGCCGATTGCTTGCCGGTCCTGTTCTGCGACCGTGCCGGTACCGTGGTCGGGGCCGCCCATGCCGGCTGGCGAGGACTGGCCGCAGGCGTACTGGAGCAGACCGTGGCGGCCATGCGCGCGCGCGGTGCGGACCAGATCATGGCCTGGCTGGGGCCGGCCATCGGGCCGGACAATTTCGAGGTCGGCGCCGAAGTGCGGGAAACCTTCCTCGCGCAGCAGGCCCAGGCTGATGTCGCTTTCCGCCCCTATCCTGGGCGCCCGGGCAAGTACCTGGCCGATATCTACCAACTGGCGCGTCAGCGGCTGGCAATGGTCGAGGTGCGCGATGTCAGCGGCGGCGGACTTTGTACCGTCGCCGATACGCGCTTCTATTCCTACCGGCGCGACCGCACGACCGGGCGCATGGGATCGTTGATCTGGCTGAAGTGATCCTGTGCTGCAGGCGTGGCGCATCAAGCGTGACGCTGTAGGGCCAGTATCAGTTCACGCGTAGGGCCCGGCAGGCCTTCCAGTCCGCGCACGCAGATCAGCAACTGGCGTCGGCTCCAGCCATCGGAGAGCGGGATGGCGCGGATATCCCTGTGGGCCGCGCTGGCCAGGGCGGCGGTCTCGGGCATCACCGCGATGCCGACCTGGTGTTCTACCATGCGGCAGATGCCGTCGAAGCTGCGCAGCCGGACCCGGTATTGCAGCCGCTTGCCGGCCCGCGTGGCGTGGCCCGACAGGTGCTGTTGCAGGGCGCTGTCGCCGGACAGGCCGACGAAATCCTCGCCCAGCAATTCACTGAAGGCCAGCGACTTGCGGCGCGCCAGCGGGTGCTTCCGGGAGAGCACCGCCACCAGGCGGTCCTGGCGGAATGGGTAGGTCTGCAACGGGCCACTGTCGGTGGAGTCGGCGATGATGCCGATGTCGGCCACGCCATCGACCACCGCCTGCACCACTTCATAGCTCAGTTTTTCTTCCAGTTCGATGTCGGTGTGCGGGTGTTGCGCCAGGAAGCGCGCCAGCACTTCCGGCAGGAACTCGGTCATAGCCGAGGTATGCCACAGCAGCCGGATATGGCCCTTGAGCCCGCGTGCATACTGCCCCAGTTCATCGCGCATTTGTTCCATCTGCTGCGCCACCATGCGCGCATGATGCGCCAGCGCACGCCCGGCATCGGTGCTCTGCACGCCGCGCCGACCGCGCTCCAGCAGGGCCGTGCCCAGGGCATCTTCCATGTTGCGGATGCGCGCACTGGCCGAGGCCAGCGCCATGTGGGCTCGTTGGGCACCGGCAGTGATGCTGCCGCTTTCGACGATGTGCAGGAACAGGCGCAGGTCGGAGAGTTCGAAACGGTTGCTCATCGGTGGCCAGGAAAAAACAGGAAAAGCACGACAGAAGGGAAGAAAAAAGTGCTGCAAGCCATTTTCAGCCTTCGTCCAGGCCGAAGGCTGGCTAAGTGTATTCCACATTTCCAGACGGCGCGCACACTGGCAGACTGGGAAACCTCGATACCACCAGCTTTGTCAGCGTCATTTCTCTTCTGCCATGCCCAGCCTGCTTGCCTTTGTCGATATGAATGCCACCGTCTTGCTCGTGAGCCTGGCGGTGTTTCTGCTGGCCGGCTTCGTCAAGGGCGTCATCGGCCTGGGCTTGCCCACGGTGGCGGTGGGCTTGTTGAGCTTGGTGATGTCACCGGTGCAGGCCGCAGCGCTGCTGATTGTGCCATCGATGGTCACCAATGGCTGGCAACTGGCCACCGGCGGCGCCTTCCTGGCGTTGGCACGGCGCCTGTGGACCATGCTGGCCGGCATCCTCATCGGCACCCTGGCCGGGGCCGGATTCATGGGCGCCGATGGTGGGCGCCGGGCCATCGTCGTGCTGGGGCTGGCGCTGATGCTGTACGCCATTGCCGGGCTGGCCGCCTGGACGCCGACAGTGCGACCCGGGCAGGAGGTCTGGTGGTCGCCCGTGATCGGGCTCTTCACCGGGCTGGTGACGGCAGCCACGGGCGTGTTCGTCATTCCGGCGGTGCCTTACCTGCAGGCGCTGGGTTTGCCGCGTGACCAATTGATCCAGGCCCTGGGCTTGTCCTTCACGGTGTCCACCCTGGCGCTGGCGGTCAACCTGGGACAGGGTGGAGCCTTCAGCGGGGGCGTAGGCTGGGCGTCGCTGGTGGTACTGGTGCCGGCCCTGCTGGGCATGGCCATCGGCACCCGTGTGCGTGGCCTGGTGCGGGCTGCCACCTTCCGGCGCTGTTTCTTCATCGGCTTGCTGCTGCTGGGCTTGCACCTGGCCTGGCATATCGTCGATCTGTTTGGAGTGGGGCGATGAGGAGCGCCTACCGTCACCCCTATGGCTGGCAGATCGAAGGGCCCAAGCAACGACAGGGCAATGAAATCCACGTCTATGCCTGGCTCGATGGCAGCATGATCGCCATGCTTGATTGTGAGTTACGTGACAGTGGCAGCCTGAAGTTACGTATGGCCTATGTCTCGCCACCGTGGCGCGGATCAGCTGTGTTGCGCGATATGCTTGCCGTACTGAAACCCCGCTACCGGCGTATCGCCTTGCGGCGCGTGGCGCGGCGCTGAACAGAATTTCCTGAGTTTTTGTAGGTTCTCGTGATCGATGTTGCACTGCGAAAAGTAGCGCCGATAAAGGCTTGCCGCTTCATGAAAGGTGTGCCGGCTTTTGGCATTTTCTAAGTTTTTTCGTCATGCCGGCCGAATCCCGGGCTTACTCCGTTGGGGTGGGCGGGGCCTTTCCCTCGGCGTGAGACTCGCATTTCACGGAACTGTCATCTTCCCGCTCTTGCGGATGGATAGCTGACGATTTCTTCATCTTTTGACGATTCCGCTTGCGTTGCGGCGTACCCATCAGGTATAAAACGATGGTCAAGGGAATTATCCCGTACAGCAGGAAAGTAGCGACGCCAGCGATCACTGATTGTTCTGTGATCGACATCATGAAGACGACGTAGAGCCATGCGATAGCGACGATGACCATGGTGAAATTGCGCTTCGAGACAAACCGTAAAGATACGCGAAAATTGCCGATCCGAGCATGAACAAGCAGAATCCGCAGCAACCCTCTCCCGATGTATCCGCGTGGCTGGCACAGATGTCCGATCCGAAATTCTGGACTTCGCTGCAGTCGCAATTCCAATCCCAGTTCGACCAGCTCAAGTCGCATTTGCCGCCCATGCCCAACCTGGCAGGGATGGGGCAGATGCCGGGGGCGCAGGGTTTTCCTGGTGGCCTGCCGCCGGGGGCCGGGCAGATCGATCCGGCGCTGCTGGTCAAGCAGTTGGGCGAGATGGGCGCCACCCTCGAGCCTGCCGACCTGGTCCGCCTGCAGCAGGACTATACCCGCGAGTTCGGTGAACTGTGGCAGTCGATGCTGGCGGCCAAGACGCCGGCCATCACCGACCGCCGCCTGTCGGCCCCGGCCTGGCAGGAACATCCTTACTTCGCATTCCAGGCCGCCGCTTACCAATTGAATTCGCGCTTCCTGCTGGCCTTGGCCGATGCGGTCAAGGGGAGCGAGAAGGTGCGTCACAAGTTGCGTTTTGCAGTGCAGCAGATGATCGATGCGATGTCGCCTGCCAACTTCCTGGCCACCAATCCGGTGGCCCAGCAAAAGATCTTGGAGACCCGCGGCGAAAGTCTCACCCAGGGCATTGCGCAATTGCTGGCCGACGTGCAGAAGGGCCACATCTCGCAGACCGATGAAACGGCTTTCGAAGTGGGGCGCGATGTCGGCGCCAGCGAAGGCTCGGTGATCTTCGAGACCGAGCTGTTCCAGCTGATCCAGTACAAGCCGCTGACCAAGACCGTGCACGCCGTGCCGCTGTTGATCGTGCCGCCGTGCATCAACAAGTTCTACATCCTCGACCTGCAGCCGCACAATTCGCTGGTGCGCTACACGGTCGAGCAGGGCCATACGGTGTTCCTCATTTCCTGGCGCAATGCCGATGCGGCAGTGGAGACCGCGACCTGGGACAACTACGTGGACGACGCCGTGGTGCGTTGCATTCACATTGTTCAGGAAATCAGCAAGCAGCCGCAGATCAATGCGCTGGGCTTCTGCGTGGGCGGCACCATCCTCGCCTGTGCGCTGGCGCTGTTGGCGGCGCGCGGCGAGGATCCGGTGGCCAGCCTGACGCTGTTGACCACCTTCCTCGATTTTTCCGACACCGGCGCCATCGACGTCTATATCGATGAGATGCAACTGGCACTGCGCGAGCAGATGATCGGCCAGCGTGGTTTGATGGCCGGGCGCGATTTCGCCAGCGCCTTCTCCAGCCTGCGTCCCAATGACCTGCTGTGGAACTACGTCGAATCCAATTACCTCAAGGGCGAGAAACCCAGCGCCTTCGATTTGCTGTACTGGAACGCCGACAGCACCAACCTGCCGGGGCCGATGTTCTGCTACTACCTGCGGCACATGTACCTGGAAAATGCGCTCAAGGAGCCCGGTCGCCTGAGCGTGGGCGGGGAGAAGATC
Source organism: Herbaspirillum sp. B65 (assembly GCF_000333555.1). Lineage (NCBI taxonomy): Bacteria > Pseudomonadati > Pseudomonadota > Betaproteobacteria > Burkholderiales > Oxalobacteraceae > Herbaspirillum > Herbaspirillum sp. B65. Next base: position 9,418 of record NZ_BADI01000609.1, read on the forward strand.
GACCTGCGCAAGATCAGCGCGCCGGCCTTCATCTATGCTTCGCGCGATGACCACATCGTGCCCTGGAAGTCGGCCTATGCCTCGCTGGGCTTGATCAACACCGGCAAGCGCAGCAACAACCGCTTCGTGCTGGGCGCCTCGGGCCATATTGCCGGCGTGATCAATCCAGCGTCCAAGAACAAACGCAACTACTGGCTCAACGACAAGGCCAAGGTCGGCAGCGATGCCGATATCTGGTTGGCCGGCGCCACCGAACACCCAGGCAGCTGGTGGGGCGAGTGGGCGGCTTTCCTGGCCAAGCATGGCGGGCGCAAGGTGGCCGCACCCAAGACGGCCGGCTCGACGCGCTACAAGCACATCGAAGCTGCGCCCGGACGCTATGTGAAGGTCAAGGCCGACCAGTAGGTCGGCGCAAACGATCAGCCAGCCGGCCATCGTCGAGATAGAAGCCGGCGGCAGTGATGAAAAGAGGGCGGTGACCCCAAGCGGGCCCGCCGACAGGGAGAGACGGCCGGCAGCGCATCCGCGGCGAGGCCAGGCCTGACAAGATAAAGGACGACCCTGTGCAGACGGGGCGTCCACCAATGCGGCGCAAAGCAGACGCGAAACAGGGGAGCAGGGCTACCCCGATAATCACCATCCCTATAGGAGGCAACAAAAATGAGCAAGCGTATCGCATATGTGACCGGCGGCATGGGCGGCATCGGCACCGCCATCTGCACCCGTCTGTGCAAGGACGGCTATACCGTGGTGGCCGGTTGCGGCCCCAATTCCACCCGCAAGGACACGTGGCTGGCGACCATGCGCGCCCACGGCTACGACATCCACGCATCCGAAGGCAATGTCTCGGACTGGGAATCCACCAAGGCCGCCTTCGAAAAGGTGCGTGCCGAGATCGGTGAAGTGGACGTGCTGGTCAACAATGCCGGCATCACCCGCGATGGTCAGTTCCGCAAGATGAGCAAGGCCGACTGGGACGCGGTGATCGACACCAACCTCAATTCGCTCTTCAACGTCACCAAGCAGGTCATCGAGGGCATGTGCGAGCGCGGTTTCGGTCGCATCATCAACATCTCCTCGGTCAACGGCCAGAAGGGCCAGTTCGGCCAGACCAACTACTCCACCGCCAAGGCCGGCATCCACGGCTTCACCATGGCGCTGGCGCAGGAAGTGGCGACCAAGGGCGTGACCGTCAATACCGTCTCGCCGGGTTACATCGGGACCGACATGGTGCGCGCGATCCGTCCGGAAGTACTGGAAAAGATCGTCTCGGGCATCCCCGTCAAGCGTCTGGGCGAGCCGGAGGAAATCGCCTCCATCGTGGCCTGGATCGCTTCGGCTGAAGGTGGCTACGCTACCGGTTCGGACTTCTCCCTGAACGGCGGCCTGTACATGGGCTGATGTCGCTTCATGCGGCCACGCACGCGGCAGTGCCGCAAGCGTGGCCGTTTTTACGTGTGTCACAGGTTGAGATTTTGTCAGCCATGCGCGATAGGGTTCCCCTTTTGCCGGTCTTCCCCCCTATAATGGCTTGCGTTGTTGCCCTGCAAAATGCAGGCCGCACACAGTAGAAGAGAGAAGAAGCAAAGAGAGGGCAAGCCATGCCCCGGACGCCCGCGCGGCAGGACTGTATCCCAGTCGCCCGCAATCGCTGCAAACCAAGGCCGGCAAAACGGCTGAAATGAGAGAGACTGGACTTCAGATGACTACTGCAAAAAATTCGGCAGATCGCTTGATCAAGAAATATCCCAACCGCCGTCTTTACGATACCCAGACCAGTTCCTACATCACGCTGACCGACGTCAAGCAGCTGGTGCTGGACAACGAGGAATTCACCGTGGTCGATGCCAAGAGCGGCGACGACCTGACCCGCAGCATTCTGCTGCAGATCATCTTGGAAGAAGAGTCGCATGGCGTGCCCATGTTCTCCAGCGGCGCGCTCTCGCAGATCATCCGCTACTACGGTCATGCCATGCAGGGCATGATGGGCAATTACCTGGAAAAGAATATCCAGACCTTCATCGACATCCAGAACAAGCTGGCCGAGAATTCCAAGGGCTTCTACGAAGGCAAGCCCTTCAGCCCCGAGATGTGGACCCAGTTCATGAACGTGCAAGGGCCGATGATGCAGGGCATGATGAGCAACTACATCGAACAGAGCAAGAACCTGTTCATCCAGATGCAGGAGCAGATGCAAAGCCAGACCAAGAACATGTTCGGCACCTTCCCCTTCGGTGCCCAGGGCAATCCGCCGGACCAGAAGAAGTAATCCGTCGTCTCCCAATGCAACGGCCCCGCGTGGGCCGTTTTGCATTGGTGGCGCAGTTGCCGGCATCGGCAGGGCCGAAAACCGGCGAAAGCCGGCGGACGATGTACAATAGCGCCCTGATTTTTAAAGCATTTTTCGCTTTTTCCCGTATTTTCGGCCGTTTTCGGCCCGTCTCACTGAGCCTTCTGCCATGTCCAACCCATCTACTCCCGCCAGCCCGGCCCTGCCCAAGGTCGGTTTCGTTTCCCTCGGCTGCCCCAAGGCATTGGTCGATTCCGAACAGATCCTGACCCAGCTGCGCGCCGAAGGCTACGATACCGCCAAGTCCTATGACGGCGCCGACCTGGTGATCGTCAATACCTGCGGCTTCATCGACGCCGCCGTGCAGGAGTCGCTGGATGCCATCGGCGAAGCCTTGAACGAAAACGGCAAGGTGATCGTCACCGGTTGCCTGGGTGCCAAGAAGGATGCCGAGGGCGAAGACATCATCCAGAAGATCCATCCCAAGGTCTTGGAAGTGACCGGCCCGCACGCCGTGGGCGAGGTCATGCAGGCGGTGCACAAGCACCTGCCCAAGCCCCATGCTCCCTTCATCGACCTGGTGCCGCCGCAAGGGGTGAAGCTCACCCCCAAGCATTTTGCCTATCTGAAGATTTCGGAAGGCTGCAACCATCGCTGCAGCTTCTGCATCATCCCCTCCATGCGCGGCGACCTGGTCTCGCGCCCCATCGCCGATGTCATGCTGGAAGCCGAGAACCTGTTCAAGGCCGGGGTGAAGGAATTGCTGGTGATTTCCCAGGACACCAGCGCCTATGGGGTGGATGTGAAGTTCCGTACCGGCTTCTGGAACGGCAAGCCGCTCAAGACCCACATGACCCAACTGGTGGGCGCGCTGGGTGAGCTGGCCCAGCAGTACGGCGCCTGGGTGCGCCTGCACTATGTCTATCCGTATCCGCATGTGGATCAGATCATCCCGCTGATGGCCGAAGGCAAGATCCTGCCTTACTTGGACGTGCCGCTGCAGCACGCCCACCCGGACGTGCTCAAGCGCATGAAGCGTCCGGCCAATGGCGAGAAGAACATCGAGCGCATCCAGGCCTGGCGCGCCATGTGCCCGGACCTGACGATACGCTCGACCTTCATCGCCGGGTTCCCCGGCGAGACCGAGGCCGAGTTCGACTACCTGCTGGACTTCCTCAAGGAAGCCGAGATCGACCGCCTGGGCTGCTTCGCCTACTCCCCGGTGGAAGGCGCGACCGCTAACGAGATCGCCAATCCAGTGCCAGAAGAGGTACGCGAAGAACGTCGTGGCCGCGTGATGCAGTTGCAGGAAGAGATCTCCAAGAAGCGCCTGCAAGCCAAGGTCGGCAAGACCTTGCGCGTGTTGATCGATGAAGTCGACCGTAATGGCGGCACCGGTCGCACCTATTCGGATGCGCCCGAGATCGATGGCGTGGTCTATGTGAAGCCGCCTTTCGAACCGCATCGCAAGTTGGAAGTGGGGCAGTTCGTCGACGTACGCATCAGCGCCGCCGATGCCCACGACTTGTGGGGCGCGGCCGAGTGATGGCTGGGCCGATGATGCGACGCGGCCTGCTGGCCGCTGCCCTGGTGTTGTGCACGGCGGTTGCCTGGAGTCCGGCTCAGGCAGCGTCCTCCGGTCCGGCCGCCAATGCCCCGCCAGGCTCGCTGCAGCAGACCCTGATGACGCACACCCTGGTGCTGCGCGGCCAGATCGACGGGCGCGACATCCAGCTCTCGCTGGCGCCCAAGAAGAACGAGGATGGCCTGGAAGGACGCTACTTCTTCTTCGGTGGCTCGCCCGAGATCCTGGTGGCCGGCGAAGTGGATGGGGATGACCTCATCATGGAAGAGTCGGTCAATGGCAAGGATGTCTCCGGCCAATGGGAAGGGCATCGCCAGGGCCAGTCCATCGTCGGTACCTGGTCCAGCGCCGATGGCGCCATCAGCAAGCCGTTTGCCTTGCAACTGCCCTGAGCCGCCTGGGGCGGCGGCTAGCGGCCATATGAAGTTTTGTTCTGTCCAGTCCCCCCTGATCCAGCTGCACTGCCCGTCTGCACGGGCGGCTGTTGCTTTCGATGTGAGCACGCTGCGCGTATAGTGAAGCTTTTGCGCCCCCATCCCGAGGGGCGCCATCGTTTCTTGAGGCAGATCCGTGTCAGATTCCAACGATTTCCCCGCTCCATCCTCCGCATCGCTTCCTCCGCTTGATCCCCAGACCGCGCTGATCCATAGCAGCTACCGTGCCCCGGATGGTTTCGAAGCCTTCCCGGTGGGTATCCATCATGCCTCTACCGTGCTGTTCCCCAACGTGGCCGCCATGCGCTCGCGCGACTGGCGTGAGAAGCTCGGCTATACCTACGGTTTGCATGGCACCCCCACCAGCTTCGTGCTGGAAGCGCGGCTGGCCGAGATCGAGGGCGGCAGCTATTGCCGCGTCACTCCCAGCGGCCTGGCCGCCATTGCCATGGTCAACTTCGCGTTCTTGAAGAGTGGCGACGACGTGCTGCTGCCCGATAACGTCTACGGCCCCAGCAAGGATCTGGGACAGTGGCTGGAGCGCGATTTCCAGATCACTGCGCGCTTCTACGACCCTATGATAGGCGCGGGGCTGGCTGAGTTGATTCAGCCCAATACGCGGCTGGTCTGGACCGAAGCGCCCGGCTCGGTCTCCATGGAAGTGCCGGACATCCCGGCCCTGTGCCGTGCCGCCCATGCGCGGGGCGTGCTGGTGGCCATCGACAATACCTGGGCTGCCGGGCTGGCCTTCAAGGCCTTCGATCACGGCGTGGACATTGTCATGCAAGCCGTCACCAAGTATCAGTCCGGTGGCTCGGACGTGTTGATGGGGGCGGTCATCGTGCGCGACCAGGCGCTCAATGAAAAGCTGGAACTGGCCCATATGCGCCTGGGTTTTGGGGTGGGCATGGATGACGTCTACCTGGTGCTGCGCAGCCTGTCCTCGATGCGCCTGCGCTTCCAGGCGCATGATACGGCTGCGCGCAAGGTGGCGGCCTGGCTCAAGCAGCGCCCCGAAATCGTGGCGGTGCTGCATCCGGCCTCGAGGATGCCCCGC
>NZ_BADI01000608.1:0-912 GCF_000333555.1 Herbaspirillum sp. B65
CATCGGCGGCGAATGCCTTAGCGCACGCGCATGCCCGGCTCGGCACCCGGCCAGGGGTTGAGCACGTAGATGCCCGGATTGGTCTTCTCGTCCTTGGCGGAGGCGGCCAGCACCATGCCCTCGGAGACACCGAACTTCATCTTGCGCGGTGCCAGGTTGGCCACCATCACGGTCAGCTTGCCGACCAGTTCTTCCGGCTTGTAGGCCGAGGCGATGCCCGAGAAGACATTGCGGGTACGGCCTTCACCGGCGTCCAGGGTCAGGCGCAGCAGCTTGGTGGAGCCTTCCACCGCTTCGCAGTTGACGATCTTGGCGATGCGCAGGTCGACCTTGGCGAAGTCATCGATGGAGATTTCCGGTGCCAGTTCTTCGATGGCGCTTTCTGGCGCTGCAGGAGCGGCCGCAGGCGCTTCCGGCGCTTCGAACAGGGCATCGAGCATCTTGGGATCGACACGCTGCATCAGGTGCGAATAGGCATTGATGACGTGGCCATCGGCCAGCGGCACGGCCACATCGCTCCACTGGAAGGGCTGGACCTGCAGGAAGGCTTCCACCTGGGCGGCCAGTTGCGGCAGCACCGGCTTGAGGTAGACGGTCAGGATGCGGAAGGCTTCCAGCAGGCGGCTGCAGACTTCGTGCAGTTGCGCGTCCTTGCTGCTGTCCTTGGCCAGTTCCCAGGGCTTGTTGGCGTCCACGTAGGCGTTGATGGCGTCGGCTTGCTCCATCACCAGGCGCAGGGCTTTGCCGTATTCGCGCTGCTCGTAGAGGCTGCGGATTTCTTCAGCCACGCCGCGCAGCTTGGTCAGGAAGGCGTCGTCAGCGGTGGCCCACTGAGTGGACACACGGCCTTCGAAGCGCTTGGCGATGAAAACGGCAGCGCGGCTGGCGATATGACGTACTTGCCGATCAGGT
>NZ_BADI01000607.1:0-1605 GCF_000333555.1 Herbaspirillum sp. B65
CAGGCTGCGGGCTGCGCGCACTTCGGCCAGCTTGGCCACGGTGCTGGCGCAAGCCTGTGCCGCTTCACGTCCCTTGACCAGGAAATGCGCGTGGAAGTAGTCGTGATGTTCGCTATGGGCATGGAAGTGATGCGGCGTCAGCACGGCCGAGAAGACCGGCACTTCGGTCTCCAGCTGCACTTGCATGAGCGCCGAGATGACCGATTGCGCCACGAAGTCATGGCGATAGATACCGCCATCGACCACCAGGCCGCTGGCGACGATGCCGGCATACTTGCCGGTCTTGGCCAGCACCTTGGCGTGCAGGGGGATTTCGAAGGCGCCCGGCAGCTCGAAGAAATCGATGCTGGAGGCGGGCCAGCCCAGCTTGGCCATTTCTTCGGTGAAACCGATACGGCACTGGTCGACGATATCCTTGTGCCAGCTGGCCTGGACGAAGGCGATACGTTGCGCGTGGTGGGAAGGAACGGCAGACAGATGCGTTTGCGACATGGTTCAGGACTCCTGTTCGATGAATAAACAGGGCGTGGGAATGCACGGCCGTGCGCGCACTGCCACAGCAGGTGCGCGACACCGGACATCCCGTTCTCTTTCATCCGGACTATGACCGTCGGCCCTGGAATCACACCAGGTCTGCTGACCCCGGTCTGCACACTGGCAGGCCGGGCGCTCGCGGGCTACAGACGACGTCGGGCGACGCCGTTTGATTACCGCCGGTGGGGAGTTGCACCCCGCCCCGAGAACTTGTTGCCGCGCAGCGAAGCTCTGCTCCGTTGCGACAGCAGCCGCGACTGTAGCACGGCAAGAAAAATGCTGCAGGCCGCCAGCTCAGTTGGACTGCCCCACCATCTCCAACATGCCGCGGGCAATCTCGCGCTCGCCCATGATGACGCGCTGGGCGCCATGCTTTTCCAGGTGCTCGATCTCGGCATCGGAATGGGCGCGGGCCACTACCTTCAGGCCGGCATTGAGTTCCAGGGCATTTTCGATCACCTGTCCGGCCTCGAACACTTCAGGGATCGCCACCAGCAGCCAGCGCGCCCGCGCCACCGCTGCCGCCTTCAGCAATTCGCTGTGGGCGGCATTGCCATAGAGCGCCGGCACCCCATCCTGGCGCAAGGCCTCGAGGTTCTCGCGTTGCGCCTCGATCACCACGAAGGGCTTGCCCTGGGCGCGCAACTGTTCGCCGATGCCGCGCCCGACACGGCCATAGCCGACCAGCACCACGTGATCCTCAAGGTCGACCGTGGGCGGCACGTCGCTCACATCGGCCGGCTTGGGCTGGCGTGCTTCATAACGGTCCAGCAGCGAGAACAGCAGCGGATTGAGGAGGATGGACAGGATCGCCCCGCCCAGGATCAGGTCGCGCGCCATCGGCGAGAGCAGGTCCAGTGATAGGCCGAGTGTAGCCAGGATGAAGGAAAATTCCCCGATCTGGGCCAGGCTGGCCGAAATCGTCAACGCGGTGCTATTGGGGTGACCAAATGCGCGCACGATCAACCATGCCGCCAGCGACTTGCCGACCACGATGATCAAGACGGTCGCCAGCACCAGCAACGGTTCACGCAAGACGATGGAGGGATCGAACAGCATCCCCACCGAGAC
>NZ_BADI01000606.1:0-2982 GCF_000333555.1 Herbaspirillum sp. B65
TGCAATAGTTCCTGGCACACATATTTCGTTTACTCTGCGATCCTTATCCGATCTTTGCGTTTCGCTTACGCACATTAGCAAAGAGATATATCTCCCTGCGCCAAACACACTATCTAATATTCGTTGATGTGCGAAAGGCTGGACAATACGCTCCCTGGTAGTGATTTTTGCTGGAATAACGATCCCTTTTCCATCGAAATCAAAAACAATATCTGTCGCCACTTGCGATATGTCGGACCGTTTTCCCTCTTCCACCTGATCCTCCGCACCTACTCCTTCGTCACTAAGCACAGCATCAATTTCATTATCCAAAGATAGTTCTTCTTCTGTCACCTCCAGGCTCTGCGCGATATCGCTTACCGCAGCAACGGATTGAGCTACTTCCGTTGGGAGCGGAATGTGTTTTGTTCGCCGTGTAGCGTCGGGCAGTATTAGTCCAATCAGTGTTCCAAGTACTACTTCAAAATAAGTGCCCGGTGTTTTCCGACTTTTTGGCTTCCAAATATCGATACAGACGCAAAATGACACAACGGCGTTGTAAACCGTTCTAGTTACCTGCTCCTCTGGCAGAGTGAAGCACTTCTCTTCTCGGTTCGCAGATTGAAGTAGTTGATCCCAAAGGGATGAAAACTCATCTTCAGTGATTATTTGATTGGTTAGAAATGGACGAGACTTATTCCTCCCGACGTAAAATATCGTGTATCTCTTGCCCAACGGACCGCCCCACTCCATCTTCCTAGCGGTTCTCATACGTCGAATACATGCAAGGACAATCGCCTTTATGTCATCGCGCGGATCCTGATATGCATCATATTTTTTCTTAGCCCTTTTGAAATACCCCAGCAGTTCTTCCACGAGTGTTCCTTGAGTGATATAACCCCGGGGATTGCAATGCCGTGCTTTACTTTTTACCACAGACTTTAAGTAGCATTTTTACAAACACTACCAAGCGATTTCGCATAAAGCGCACTGACGTAGTACCAAATAAGCCATGCTCTACCCCATCTACGTCCACAAGGACGCCCACAGTGCCTATGGCGCCACCTTCCCCGATTTCCCCGGCTGCTTTGCCGGGGCGGACGAACTGCAACTCCTGCCCGCAGCCGCGCAGGAAGCAGTGGAGGCGCATTTTCACGGGGAGGCCGAGCCCATCCCTAGCCCGAGCGCCCCTGAAGACTGGGCCGACGATGAACAGTTCCAGGGTGGTTACTGGATGCTGGTGGAAATCGATCTGTCGCGCGTCAACGCCAAGGCGGTACGGCTCAACGTCAGTCTGCCGCAGGGCCTGGTAACGCGCATCGATGCCGTGGCACAGGCACGACGCATGTCGCGCTCGGCCTTCCTGGCCCTGGCGGCCGAGCACGAAATGCAGGCCGGGAGCCGTCGATAGCGAATAGGTGGGACTCGAAATGGGGGAGTGAGCAGTCACCGGGTCACTCCCCCCTGTGCTACAAAGGCAAGACCAGACTCAACGCTTGAGCAACTCCAGCGCATCCTCGGCCACACTACGCAGATTGGTGATGGTGGCATTGAGATCAGCCAGTTCGGCCGGCGTAGGCGGCTGATCCATGCCGTTCTTGACCAGCGAAGCCTTGATGATCGTCGCGGCCATCTGCCACGCAGCCCGATTGTGCGCGTCAACCAGTTCCTTCTGGATGCGCTCCAATTCCGCTTTCTGATTTTTGTCCATTATCGTTAACGAGGCCGTATGCGAATTTGCCCAGCTTGCTGCGCAGATTCGTGATCGTCCCGATGGAAGACCACTCCCTGGAAGCGCCTAACAATACTTTCAGTCAAGCAATTCCACAAGTGATTTTATCTTCCCTCGACTGACTTGCAAGCTTCTTCACTTCCGCTCTTGGCAGATAGTAAGGCTTCTGTTACCGATCTTTACCAACTGTGCAAACCCTGAAGCGGGTGAATCCTTTACAATTCACGCCACCGTTTTCTGTCGCTGGAGATCCGCCGCATGTCGCGCTCGCGTTTTTCTGTTCCGTTCTACCTCGCCGCCGCTGTTTGCCTGGGCCTGTCCGCCTGCTCCACCGGCAAACCCGCTTTCTATCACCAGGAAGAGTTCAGCGATACCAGCGCCTTCTCGCGCAGCTTCCCCGGCAGCGAAAAGGCGGTCTGCGAAGCGGCGCGGCGCGCCTTGCTGGGCCAGGGCTATGTCATCAGCAAGTCGACCGACAATACCCTGGATGGCAACAAGAGCTTCCAGCCGGCCAGCGACAAGCACATGGAAATCGCCTTCCACGTGGTCTGCGCTTCCAACGGCAATGGCAAGAGCTCGACCATGTTCGCCAGTGCCACCCAGGATGGCTACGGCATCAAGAAGAGCAACAGCTCGGCCAGCCTGGGCGTGAGCGTGCTGGGCTCGGTCTCGATGCCGTTTGCCGCCAGCGATGATTCGATGGTGCGCGTCTCCAGCGAAACCATACGCTCGCCCGATTTCTATGACCGCTTCTTCGGCGCCGCCGAGCGCTACCTGCTGGTCGATGTCGATGATGACACGGCACCGGCCAAGAAATAAGCGGAGAGGCAGAGTTCAGAAGTCAGAACTCTGACATATAGACCTCAGAGCTCTGAACTGAGATACGAGAATGGCGGCCGCAGCCGCCATTTTTTTTCGTCCCGACGACACAACATCAGCCGGTTCAACGTCCCCAGTAATAGCCCGGCGGCGGCGGTGGCGGCGGACGATGCCAGTGGCGATGGTGGCCGCGATAATAGTAATCACGCTCCACGTACACCGGGGCCGGATTGACGTAGTAGACCGGAGCCGGACGCACATACACCGGCGGCGGAGGTGGAGGCGGCGGCGCATAGATCGGGGCCGGTTGCACATAGACGGGCGGCGGCGCCACATAGGCACCCGGCACGCCGATGTTCACACCGATGGAGACATGCCCGGCCATGGCCGGTGCTGCCCACAGGCCGGCGCAGGCGGCGAAGACGGTCATGCCGGCAATCATGGGAATGGAC
>NZ_BADI01000605.1:0-1753 GCF_000333555.1 Herbaspirillum sp. B65
CTTCGGCGACATCTTTGGCGGCGGCGGTGGCCGTGGCCGCAGCTCCGGTCCGCAGGTCTATCGCGGTGCCGACCTGCGCTACAACCTGGAAATCACGCTGGAACAGGCTGCGCACGGCTTCGACACCACCATTCGTGTGCCGTCCTGGGACCAGTGCGATACCTGCCACGGCAGCGGCGCCAAGCCCGGCACCTCGCCGGTCACTTGCACCACCTGCGGCGGTCATGGCCAGGTGCGCATGCAGCAAGGCTTCTTCAGCATCCAGCAGACCTGCCCCAAGTGCCACGGCAGCGGCAAGATCATTCCGGAACCCTGCACCACCTGCGCCGGTGCCGGCCGCATCAAGCGCAACAAGACGCTGGAGGTGAAGATCCCCGAAGGCATCGACGACGGCATGCGCATCCGTTCCTCCGGCAACGGTGAACCGGGCGTCAATGGCGGTCCCCCGGGCGACCTGTACGTGGAAATTCACATCAAGCCGCACGACGTGTTCCAGCGCGATGGTGACGACCTGCATTGCGAGATGCCGATCTCCTTCGCCAAGGCGGCACTGGGTGGCGAGATCTACACGCCGACCCTGAATGGCAAGGCCTCCTTCTCGATTCCCGAAGGGACCCAGAGCGGCAAGACCTTCCGCCTGCGCGGCAAGGGCATCAAGGGCGTGCGTTCCGGTTACGCGGGCGACCTGTTCTGCCACGTCGTGGTGGAGACCCCGGTCAAGCTGACCGATCGCCAGAAGGAACTGCTGCGCGAGTTCGAGCAGCTCACCACTGAAGGCGGCGCCAAGCACAGCCCGCAGACCAAGACCTGGAAGGACAAGGTCCAGGAATTCTTCGAGTAATCAGCAGCATCTGCATCATCGGCAGCAAAGAAAAAGGCCAGCGATCTCGCTGGCCTTTTTCTTGTCCACAGCCTGAATCAAGGCCTCAGAAGCAATGCTCCTGGGCCGGGAAGCTGCCATCCTTCACGGCGCCCACATAGTGGCGCACCGCCTCCTCGATGCCGCTGGCCCCGTCCATGAAGTTGCGCACGAAGCGGCTCTTGTGGCCCGGGAACACGCCCAGCATGTCATGCATCACCAGCACCTGGCCCGAGCAATCGGGACCGGCACCGATGCCGATGGTGGGGATGGCCAGGCGGTCGGTCACTTCCTTGCCCAGCGTGGCCGGCACCGCTTCGATGACCACCAGCGAAGCGCCCGCCTGCTGTACCGCCAGCGCATCCGCATGCAGCTGCGTGGCGCCATCGCTGGTCTTGCCCTGCACCTTGAAGCCGCCCAGCTGGTGCACCGACTGTGGCGTGAGGCCAATGTGCGCGCACACCGGGATGCCGCGCTCGGTGAGGAACTTGATGGTATCGGCCAGCCACACGCCCCCTTCGAGCTTGACCATCTGCGCGCCCGCTTGCATGAGCAGCGCGGCGTTGCGGAAGGCTTCCTCGCGGGTTGGGTAGGTGCCGAAGGGCAGGTCGGCGATAATCAGCATGGTGCGGGTGCCGCGGGCCACTGCCGCCGTGTGGTAGGCCACGTCCTGGATCGTCACCGGCAGGGTCGAATCATGGCCCTGGCAGACCATGCCCAGGGAGTCGCCGATCAACACCGTTTCCAGCCCGGCGCGCTCCATGAGCGTGGCGAAGCTGGCGTCATAACAGGTCAGCATGCTGATCTTGTCGCCCTTGGCGCGCATCGCCTGCAGGGTGTGGGTGGTCATCGGCTTGGCGCGTGCCGCGCCCGATTCCTGAAGATAGCCTGCCA
>NZ_BADI01000604.1:0-2024 GCF_000333555.1 Herbaspirillum sp. B65
CGCTCTCGTCGAACTGGCAGGCATCGGTCATCGGCGCGTCGCCCTGCAGCCCCTTGCACTGCCAGTCGCGCATGTCGTAGTCGTTGAAAATCTCGGTCGTCTGTTGCTGCACCGTCTTGCCGTGGAACAGGTGCTGCTGCAGAACATCAGCATCGCGCTGGGCATCAAGGCGGTGTTCCTGGTGCTGGCGCTGGTGGGCATGAGTTCGCTGTGGATGGCGGTGTTTGCCGACATGGGGGCCAGCCTGATCGTGGTCTTCAACGGTCTGCGCCTGGTGCGCGGTGTGCGCCAGCGCAAGGCAAGCGCTTAAAGCCAGGTGGACAGGTTGATCGCGGACGCGAGCGCAGTCTATACTGCCGCCCATGATGCTGCGCGCAAAACTCCTCCTGCTCTGGTTGCTGGCGCTGGCGATTCCCGTCCAGGGTTTCGCCGCGGTGCTGCAGGCCTGCGCGCCGGCCATGCAACAGGCGGCGCAAGCGCATCCGATGCCGCATCAAATGCCACATCACCCGCTGACCACGCCAGCCCAAGCGCATCAGCACCAGCATGAGCACGCGCCTCATGCCGGCCATGACATGAGCCCCCTGGCCATGGCCGACCAGGATGCCCCGCATTCGCAACACCACGCCGACGCCTCCTGCAGCTTCTGCGCCGCCTGCACGGTGGGCGCCATCCTGCCGCTGGCCTTGGGCAGCGTGCCCGCGCCCGATCTTCCCTCGCGCGAATTCCTCGCGCAGCCCACTGCGGGCTTCGTCGGCTATCTGCCGGAAAACCCCGACCGTCCCCCTGCCCTGGCCTGATCCCGCCTTGCGCACGCCTGCGTGCGCCTAGCCCCTGCGCGCCCGCCTGACGGCGTGCGCAGTGGATGACGCTCATCATCAGACGAGGATTCCATGATTCCCCACGTTTCACGTCCCTTGCGGGCCGTTGCCGTGGCCGCCTGCACCTTGCTGGCCGGCTGCGCGCAATTGTCGCCCGATGGCGGCTTTGATCAGGTCGAACAGACCAGCCGCCAGCGCCTGGGCCAGGCCCCCGCCTGGAACCGCACACCACAACAAAGCCAAGCCAGCGCCCAACGCGTGCACCAACTGCTGCAAGCCGATGCGGCCTCTCCGGGCCGCCTGGCCAGCGCCGACGATGCGGTGCAGATCGCCCTCATCAACAATCCCGAATTGCAAGCCGAGTTCGCCGGATTGGGGGTGGCCGAGGCCGACCTGGTCCAGGCCGGGCGGCTGCCCAACCCCGGCTTTTCCTTCAAGCGCACCCATGCCGGCGACGACCTCAAGATCGAGCGCAGCCTGTCGCTAGGGCTGATGCGCCTGATCACCCTGCCGGCGGCCTCGCGTATCGAGCAACGACGCTTCGAGCAGGTGCGCCTGTCACTGGCCGCACGCGTGCTGGCGCTGGCGGCACAGACCCGGCAGGCCTACTACAAGGCGGTCGCCGCCCAGCAAGGACTGCGCTACCAGCAGCAGGTGGCCGATGCCGCCGAAGCCGCGCATGAACTGGCCGCGCAAATGGCGCGCCTGGGCAACATCAGCAAGCTCGATGCCGCCCGCGAGCAATTCTTCTATGGCCAGGCGCAAGCCAGTCTGCAACAGGCACAGCGCCTGGCCGCGCAGGACAAGGAAAGCCTGGCCCGCCTGCTGGGCCTGGCCCCGGATTTCGCCCTGCCGGCCCAATTGCCGGCCCTGCCGCGCCAACTCGATGAACTCAACGACGTCGAACAACAAGCGCTGCAACAGCGGCTGGACGTACAAGCCGCCCGCACCGAGCTGGAAGGCCTGCAAGCCTCGCTGGGCCTGACCCGCGCCACGCGCTGGATCAATGTGCTGGACCTGGGTGCGGTGCGCACCTCCGAGAGCGGCAAGCCACCCGAGATCGGCTATGAGATCTCCATCGAGATTCCCCTCTTCGACTGGGGCGAGGCACGCGTGGCCAAGGCCGAGTCCATCTATCTGCAAGGCGCGCACCGACTGGCCGCCAGCATCCTCGATGCGCGCGCCCAGGCACGCCGGCTGGCG
>NZ_BADI01000603.1:0-10015 GCF_000333555.1 Herbaspirillum sp. B65
GGCGATGTAGTTGAGCCGATTCCTCGAACATGGTGGCCGGGACCACCATGCCCTTGGCATGTTCTTCCAGGCGCTTGGCCAGTTCCAGCACCGGGCCGGGCAGCACCGACTTGCCCACGTCGCGCGCGGTGGCGTAGAACTTGCCAGACATCAGACGTGCCAGGTAGCGGTTCAGCGCGCCGACCGGCGGCGAGATCGACATGTCGTTGTCGTTGAGGATGACCAGCAGCTTCACATCCTCATGCACGCCCGCATTGTTGAGCGCTTCGAAGGCCATGCCGGCCGTCATGGCGCCGTCGCCGATGACGGCGATGGCGTGCCGCTCCGAACCTTGCGTCTTGGCGGCCAGGGCCATGCCCAGCGCAGCCGAGATCGAGGTCGAGGAATGCGCGGTGCCGAAGGTGTCGTACTGGCTTTCGATGCGGCGCGGGAAGCCCGAGATGCCTTCCTGCTGGCGCAGCGTGGCCATGCGTTCGCGCCGGCCGGTGAGAATCTTGTGCGGGTAAGTCTGATGGCCCACGTCCCAGACGATGCGGTCTTCGGGAGTGTTGAAGACGTAATGCAGCGCGATGGTCAACTCGACCGTGCCCAGATTGGAGGACAAGTGGCCGCCGGTCTTGGACACCGAGTCCAGCAGGAAACCGCGCAACTCTTCAGCCAGCGGCTTCAATTGATGGCGGGTCAGGCGGCGCAGGTCGGCCGGGTCGTTGATGGTAGTGAGGAGCATCTTGTTCTTACCGTGTTGGGGTCTGAAGGCCGCATCTGGCAGCTCGGCAGCTTGCCGCGCGGTCCGTCTTCATGCCTGGTTTAGGTCTTAGGTCTTTCGCTGTACGATCAGGTCGGCCAGTTGGCGCAGGCGGCGCGCCTTTTCGCCGAATGGCGCCAGCGCCGCATGGGCAGTGGCGCGCAGCTTGTCGGCCAGCGCCTGCGATTGGGCCAGGCCCAGGATCGATACATAGGTCGGCTTGTTGTCGGCCGCATCCTTGCCGGCGGTCTTGCCCAGCGTGGCCGAGTCGGCAGTGGCATCGAGAATGTCGTCCACCACCTGGAAGGCCAGGCCGATGGCGCGTGCGTAGTCGTCCAGCGCAGCACTTTCATCGGCGCTCAAGTCCTTGCCACCCAGCGCGCCCAACAGCACTGCGGCGCGCAACAGCGCACCGGTCTTCAAGCGATGCATCTGTTCCAGTTCGGCCAGCGACAGTGTCATGCCCACGCTGGCCAGGTCGATTGCCTGGCCGCCGCACATGCCCACCGAACCCGAGGCCTGGGCCAGCAACTGCACCATGCGCAACTGGCGGGCCGGCAGGTCGGCTACGCTCAAGCCCGGCTCGCCGGCCAGCGGCGCCGACAAGGTCTCGAAGGCTTGCGCCTGCAAGGCGTCACCGACCAGCAGCGCAGTGGCTTCATCGTATTGCACGTGCACCGTGGGCTTGCCACGACGCAGGGCATCGTCATCCATGCAGGGCATGTCGTCATGCACCAGCGAATAGACGTGGATCATCTCCACGGCCGCCGCCGCGCGGTCCAGCAGCGCAGGCGGGGTGTCGAAGACTTCACCGGCGGCATACACCAGCAGCGGGCGCACGCGCTTGCCGCCATCCATGGCGGTGTAGCGCATGGCTTCGTGCAGCCGCGCCGGCACCTTGGAGGTCGGTGCCAGGAAGCGGTCCAGCACGTCTTCCATGCCACCCTGGACCTGGCGCATCCAGTCTGCAAAATCAGGTGAGGCCTGTGCGCTGGCCACCGGCATCTGTGCATTCATCAGTCGTCCCCGCCGGCAGCCTCGGCTGCGTTGAAGGGCTTGAGCATGTCGCCTTCGAGCAGCTTGACCTGGCTATCGACCTTGTCGAGCTGGCCGGCACAGAACTTGACCAGTTCCGAGCCGCGCTTGTAGGCGGCCACCGAGGCTTCCAGCGGCAGTTCGCCGGCTTCCATCCGGGCCACCAGTTGTTCCAGCTCCTGCATGGCGTCTTCGAAGGAGGCGGGCAAGGCGGCAGTGGCGGTGGCAGCAGCGGCAGAGGTTCTAGGCATATCGACCCATTCAAAAAACTAACCCGGTATTTTAGAACAAACCAATGATTCCCAAGTCAATCGAAGGCGTGGAAATGTCGCTGCTTTTCTGGCCGAGCTTGTAAATTCGGTCAATTTACTGGCATTTTGGCCACAAAACCCGGCCCCTTGTGGGGGTTTTGTGGCATAATCCACGGTTCTGTCCAAAATTTCCTCTTCATATTATTTGAACATAGGTTTTTGCGGATTTTCTTCCTTAGGTTGGTGCAAATTAATTTGGGGGCGGAAATGTCCGATCTTGCTACTTTTGCCAAATTGGCGCGTTCCAACGCGCAACTTCCAGTCCACGTCTACTTCGACGAACCGCTCTATCAGCGGGAACTGAAACAACTCTTCCAGCACGGACCTCGTTACGTCGGCCATGAGCTGATGGTACCCAATGCCGGCGACTATTCCACCCTGCCGTGGGAGAACGAAGGCCGGATGCTGGTGCGCAATGCGCAGGGTATTGAACTGTTGTCCAACGTCTGCCGTCACCGTCAGGCCAAGATGCTCGATGGCCGCGGCAATACCAACAACGTCGTCTGTCCCCTGCATCGCTGGACCTATGATCTGAAGGGTGAACTGATCGGCGCACCTCACTTCGGTGAGACGCCGTGCATGAACCTGTCCAAGACGCCGCTGCAAAGCTGGAACGGCCTGCTGTTCGAGAACAATGGCGTCGATATCGCCGACAAGCTCAAGCACCTGGGCGTGACGCGGGACCTGGATTTCTCGGGCTACCTGTACGATCACACCGAAGTGCATGAGTGTGACTACAACTGGAAGACCTTCATCGAGGTCTACCTGGAGGACTATCATGTCGAGCCCTTCCATCCGGGCTTGGGCAACTTCGTGAGCTGCTCCGACCTGAAGTGGGAATTCGGCCGCGACTATAGCGTGCAGACCGTGGGCGTGAACCATGGCCTGATCAAGTCCGGCTCACCCACCTACGGCAAGTGGCAGGAAAAGCTGCTGCAGTTCTCCAATGGCCAGCCGCCCAAGTTCGGCGCCATCTGGCTGACGCTCTACCCCAACATCATGGTGGAGTGGTATCCGCACGTGCTGGTGGTGTCCACGCTCTGGCCGAGCGGTCCGCAGAAGACCACCAATGTGGTGGAGTTCTACTATCCGGAAGAAATCGCCCTCTTCGAGCGCGAGCTGGTGGAGGCCGAACGCGCCGCCTACATGGAGACCTGCGTGGAGGATGATGAGATCGCCCAGCGCATGGATGCCGGTCGTCGTATACTGATGGATCGCGGCACCAGCGAAGTCGGTCCCTACCAGTCACCCATGGAAGATGGAATGCAGCACTTCCACGAATGGTATCGCCAGCAACTGGACGTGCCGCCAGGAACCAGCACACCATAACCAGGCCGAACGGCCGCGCAGGGGGAACGCAGATGCAGGCACAGCGGCAATCTCACGACGGACGCAGTCTACGTCGTCATTGTCGCCTTCCCTCCGGCTCTGGCACGATCGACATTGGTTGCACGACGGCAGCCCCGGTTCATACCGGGGCTGCCGTTTTCATTGCGGCGTGCGGATGGGCTTGCCCAGCCACCTGCGCTTCATCTGTCCGTCCCCCTCTCCTCTCCCACTACTGATCCGTCGCCATGCAATCGCTCTGGATGCTCGTTGCTTCATTCCTCTTTGCCGTCATGGGCGTGTGCGTCAAGCTCGCCGGCAGCTACTACACGACCTCCGAGATCGTGCTCTGCCGGGGCGTGATCGGCGTGCTGTTCATCCTCGGCCTGATCCGCCTGCGCGGCGGCACGCTGCGCACCCCCTTCCCGCGCGATCACTTCATCCGCGGCGGGGTGGGGGTGATCTCGCTGTGGATGTGGTTCTACTCCTTCAGCCTCTTGCCGATTGCCACGGCCACTACGCTGAACTACATGTCCTCGATCTGGATTGCGGTGATGCTGTTCGTGGCCGGCTGGTGGCAGGGCAACAAGAAGTTCGAATGGGGCCTGGCCGGGACCGTAGCCTTGAGCTTCGTCGGTGTGGCGCTGTTGATGCGGCCTTCGCTCAATGCCGAGCAATTGCTGGGCGGCGCCATCTCGCTGGCCTCGGGCGTGCTCTCGGCGCTGGTCTACCTGCAGGTGCGCAAGCTGGGGCTGCTGGGGGAACCTGAGTATCGTGTGGTGTTCTACTTTTCTGCCACGGGCGTGCTGGCCGGGCTCATCGGCAGCGTGGTCACCGGCCGCGTGCCGCTGTGGCACAGCCATTCCTGGCTGGGTGTGCTGCTGGTGGTCATGATAGGCTTGACGGCCACCACCGCCCAGATCGCCATGACACGCGCCTACCGGCTCGGCAATACGCTGGTCACGGCCAATCTGCAATATACGGGCATCGTCTTTTCCAGCCTGTTCGGTGTACTGATCTGGGATGATGCACCAGGCTGGATCGGCTGGCTGGGCATGGCGGTGATCCTGGCCAGTGGAATGCTGGCCACCTATCGCAACCAGAAGCAGACCCAGGCCGTGGCCAGGAATGTGCCCAAGGTGGACCCGATTGCCACTGAGGTGTAAAGCGTGAGATATGAAGCGTGAAGTGCCCCGCCTACCCCCCTATTTTTGGATATATGAATAAAAGGAGATGGTCATGACCTACCAAACCCTCATCAGCGCCAACGAACTGAAGAATCGTGCGCAATACCTGAACCTGGTGATCGTCGATTGCCGCCATGACCTGCTCAACCCGGATTTCGGTCGCCAGGCCTATGCGGCCGGCCACCTGCCGCAGGCCCGCTTCGCCCACCTCGACGAGCTGCTCGCCGGCCCCAAGACCGATGCCAACGGCCGCTTCCATGGCCGCCATCCGCTGCCGGATCGCCAGCAGTTCGTGCAAGCCATGCGCGAGCTGGGCATCAACAACGATTCACAAGTGGTGGCCTACGATGCCCAGGGCGGCATGTATGCGGCACGCCTGTGGTGGTTGCTGCGCTGGGTGGGCCACCGCGACGTGGCCGTGCTCGACGGCGGCATGGCGGCCTGGCAGGCGCTGGGCGAGAGCCTCACCAGCGAAGTCCCGGCACCGGCCACAGCGGGCAATCTGCAGGACCTGTCCTCGCTGGTGAAGACCGTCGATGCCCAGGCCCTGCTGGAAAACCTCAAGACCCAGGCGTTGCAGGTGGTCGATGCCCGCGCACCGGATCGCTTCCGCGGCGAGAACGAAACCATCGATGCGGTGGGCGGCCACATCCCTGGCGCCAAAAACCGCTTCTTCAAGGACAACCTGCAAGCCGATGGCAGCTTCAAGAGCGCAGCCCAGCTGCGCGAAGAGTGGCTGTCGGTGGTGGGCGATCCACACGCCGCCGTCATGCAATGCGGCTCGGGTGTGACCGCTTGCCATAACCTCTTGGCGCTGGAAGTGGCGGGCTTGTCGGGGGCCAGCCTGTATCCGGGATCGTGGAGCGAATGGAGTTCCGATCCGCAACGTCCGGTGGCGACCGGCAACTGATCGTCTGATCTCAGAGCTCAGAGATCAGAACTCTTACCTCTGACCTCTTGCTACTGATCGGGCGCCGGCAAGCCCGCCTCGCGCAGGCGGGCCACGAAGGTCTGCACGAACTGCTGCACCATGGCCGGCGCATCGCGTCGGCGCAGCAGCGCCACTTCCGAATGGAAATCGGCATCCTTGAGGGCGGGGAAACTGACTCCGTCCGAGAGCGAAATACTGACCATGCTCTGCGGCACCACGGCGATGCCGAATCCTGCATTGACCAGGCTGAGCAATGAATTCTTGCGCGAGGTGGCACGCGCCACGCGCGGATAGAATCCATGCGCAATGCACCGTTCGGCCACCAGGTAACTCAAGCCGCCGCGATCGCGATGCGGCACGGTGACGAAGAATTCATCACGCAATTCGGCAATCTCCACTTCACTGCGCTGCGCCAGGCGATGCGTGACCGGCACGGCCGCCACCAGGCGCTCGCGGTACAACACGGTGCTCTCCAGATTGGGATTGGCACGCAAGATGGGCAGACGCGCCAGGCCGAGGTCGGCGCTGCCTTCGACGATTTCGCGGGCCTGGTATTCGGATGGCGCTTGCGAGATCTCCAGCGAGATGCCGGGGAAATCCTTCAGGGCTTCGTTGAGGCAAGGCCCCAGCGGCGGCGCCAGCGGCACCGAGCTGGAATGCAGCAGGCGCAATGCGCCATGCTCACCCTTGCCGATGGTACGGGCCTGGGCCACGGCGCGGTCCAGGTCGAGCAGGATCTTGCGACTGCGCTCATAGAAATCCTGGCCGGCCTGGGTCAGTTCGAAAGCCTTGGCGTCGCGCTTGATGAGCACCACGTCCAGGTCCGCCTCCAGCTCCTTTACCTGGCGGCTCAATGCCGACTGCGCAATGAAGAGACGCTCGGCGGCGCGCGTATAACCGCGGGCCTCGACGATCTCGACGAAATAACGCAACTGCCGGATGGAAATCATCCTCTGCTCTCCCTGCCCTGCTGACGGTGCTGCCGGTGCTGCCCTATCTCTATCGCCATATCGTTTTGAGATGGCAGCCCGGCTGATTTGATATTGGCGCTGCGCGCTGCGCGCCCCTACAGTAAAGCCATCCGTGACAGCGACCGCCGTCCGACTCGACCCCAGGGTGGAATCATGCTCCAAGACTTCTTGTTGTTCCTCGGCCTGCTGGGCCTGGTCTGCAGCATCGGGATGCGCTGGCTGCTGCCCACCGATGCCGAGCAGCCGTGCGCGCCATCCTCCGATGAATTCAATGCAGCCATGCGCGGCGCGTCAGTGCCGGCACACCCGGTGCGATCAACGCGCCTGATGCGACCAGGATCATCGGCGCCATCATCGCATGTCGCCTGGCGTGGTGCGCGGCAGCGGCGCTGTCGCTAACCAGGGCCAAGGCCGGTCATTGTACGCCTGGCTCTGCCGCCCTGCCATCGGCGCGGCGCGCGCCGGACAGCAACAGCGGGTTGATGATCAACACGATCTGGCCATCACCCAGCACAGTGGCGCCGACCACGCCGGCCAGGGTGGCCACTTGCGGGCCGACCGGCTTGACCACCACTTCGCGATTGCCGCTGACGTGGTCGGCCATGATGACCATCAATTCATCACCACGCTTGATGAGCAGCGCAAAGGCCGAGTCCGATGGATCGGGCCAGGCGGGATGCGCTGGTTCATCCAGCAGGCAATGCAGCGGATAGAGCGCCAGCCGCTGGCCGTTGAATTCCAGCGCGCGCTGTTGCAGGGCATCCTGCGCCTGGTCGCTGCGTAGCTGCACCACGCGTTCGATCAAGGTCGAAGGAATCGCATACGGCTGCTGGCCATGGCGCAGCAGGCAGACATGCTGGACCGCCAGCGACAGCGGCAGGTACAGGGTAAACAGCACGCCCCGGCCGGCGCGCGAATGGACCGTCATGCGGCCACCGAGCGCGGCCACTTCGGCGCGCACCACGTCCATGCCCACGCCGCGTCCGGCCAGGGCCGATACCTGGGTCGAGGTGCTGAAACCAGGCTCGAAGATCAATTCGGCCAGGCGCGCTTCGCTGATCTGCTGGACCTCGATCAAGCCACGCTGGTGGGCCTTGTCGCGGATGGCTTGCAGGTCCAGTCCACGGCCATCGTCGCTGACGCGGATCACGGCTTCATTGCCTTCGTGGCTGGCCTGGATGCGCAACTGGCCGCTGACGGGCTTGCCGGCGGCGCGACGCACCTCGGCATCTTCGATGCCATGCACGGCGGCGTTGCGCAGCAGGTGTTCCAGCGGGCCCATCAGGCGCTCCAGGATGGCGCGGTCGATGTGCAGGCGGTAGTCCGACAGTTCCAGCGTGAGCGGCTTGCCGGTTTCGAGGGCGACCTGGCGCGCCAGGTGCTGCATCCGCGACTCCATGCTGTTGAACTTGACCATGCGCGCGTGCATCAGCTCCTGTTGCAGTTCGCGGGTGGTGCGGCCTTGCTGGCGCAGGTCTTCGCGCGTCTTCAATACGCGCTGGAGCAACTGCTTCTGGCGTTGCAGCGCCTCGCCCAGCGCCTCTTGCATACTGCCGGCCAGGGCCAGCGGGGCGGCGCTGCCGGGGTCCTGGCCGGGTGGCGCGACCCAGGGCGTGTCGCTGCAGTGGCGCTGCAATTGCCGCAGTTGCTCGGCCAATTTCCCCAATTGTTCACCCAGTGCGCGGGCATCGCCCTGCAAGGCCGTGATTTCGTTGTCCAGTTGCGCGCGCCTGATCGAAACTTCACCTACCTGGTTGAGCAGCTTATCCAGCAAGGTAGTGCGGATACGGATCAGCGGGGCGATGAGCTGGCTGTCGGCAAGGCCATCGCGTCGGGCAGGAGAAGAGGCAACGGCCAGGCCCTGTTCCAGCGTATTGAACTGTTCGATGGCCTGGTCGTACAGCGCCAGGAGCGCGGCCAGGCTGCCGCTTTCCTGCACCGCATCGTCCAGCGCCAGACGCTGCAAGGTGGTTTCCATGTCATGCAGGCAGCGGCTCAGGTGCCGGGCGCCGACCATGCGCGCACTGCCCTTGAGCGTATGCAGGGGACGCGCCAGCTCGGCCAGCAGGCTGGCGTCGGCCACACCACGCTGCTCGGCGGCCGGCAGGCCCAGCAAGGTTTCGCCGATGCCGGTGATGAGTTCCTGCGCTTCTTCCAGAAATACCGGCAGCAGCAGCGGATCGATTTCCTCATGCACCACCGATGCTGCTGGCGCACCGGCGGCGACGGCACCTGCGGCGGCGGTCAGGGGGGCTTCCAGCAGTTGGGCCAGTTGCTCGATGTCGGCTTCGATAATGCTGCGGGTGAGCGGGTCCAGGTCGGCTTGCGCCGATTGCTGCTCCAGCAGTGCGAAGAGCCTGGCGGCCGCATCGGCGAAGGGCTCGGCGCTGCTGCTGCGGGCGTAGTCGCGCAGCGCCGCCAGCGAGCGCAGGGCCAGCGGCGGCAAGGCGGCGCGCGGGCCATCCTCACTTTCCAGGCGCGCGCCCCATGCGGCACTTTGCTGGCGGACGATGGCCAGCAGCGGACGCAGGGTTTCGCGCAGGACGGTGTCGGCGGCGGGAGTATCGGCTGCATCAGGTAAATCAGGTGCAGCCGCTGAAGTCGCGGCATCGATGACGGACGCAGAATCGAGCTTCATGATCCGGGCACACCGATCAGGAGACGGTCACGCGGAAGCGCGACACCGAGCTTTCCAGTTGCCGGGCCGCATCCCATAGTTCTTCATAGAGCGTGGAGACCTGCTCGCGGCTTTGTTCGATGATGTCGTTCTCGCTCAGGATGCCCTGGATCTGCTGCGCCACGCCGCTGGCCGAGACCGCCTGTTCACGGGTGGCGGCGGCCATGCCCTGGATCAGCTCGGCCAGTTGCTTGGAGACGCTGCGGATGTCGGCCAGCGCACTGCCGGCCGCATCCGAGAGCACGGCGCCATCGGTCACGCCAGTGGTGGATTTTTCCATGGCCACCACGACGTCGCGGGTGTCGGCCTGGATCATGCGCACCAGCGCACCGATCTCGCGGGTGGCGGCGCTGGAGCGCTCGGCCAGGTGCTGCACCTCCTCGGCCACCACCGAGAAGCCGCGCCCGGCTTCCCCGGCCGAGGCCGCCTGGATGGCGGCGTTGAGCGCCAGCACATTGGTGCGCTCGGTGATGTCGGAGATCAGCTCGGTGATCTCGCCGATCATCTGCGAGGACGCCCCCAGCCGCGTGATGCGGCCCGAGGTTTCGCGGATCTGTTCACCGATGCCATCCATGGCCTTGACCGCATCTTCCACCGCACGCGTGCCGCGCTCGGCCACCACCACGGCATGGCGGGCCACATCGGCCGATTCGTCGGCCGACACCGAGATGCCATTGATCTGGGTCGACATTTCCAGCATGGCCTGGGCGATGCGCTGGATGCGATAGGCCTGGGCTCGCGCCGCCGCCCCCAGCTCGGTGGTGGTGCCGCGCACCTGTTGCGAACTGAGCGCCACCTTGGCCGCCATCTGGGGACTGCTCGACCAGGCCGC
>NZ_BADI01000602.1:0-7027 GCF_000333555.1 Herbaspirillum sp. B65
GGGCGAACACCACGGCGTCGGGCAGCATGGGATCGTAGGAAGATTCGTCGCGGCCGTGATGCTCGCGCATGGCCAGGGTGGTGGAGCAGCGCTCGCCGAAGACGGCCTTGAGCTCATCGAGCAGGGCCTGCGGCACGGGGCGTTTCAGTTGGCGGGCATCAACTAGGTGATTCATGCAATTTCTCTCAGGTGTCTCGGGTCGGGGTCGTTGTTCTCAGTCTGGTGCAGGACGACGCAGGGCCGGTGCAATGGACTGACCACTGATCAATCGATGAATTTTACTCTCTTGCGGGCAAGAGATTGCCGCAATCTCCCCACCCGTCTCGGCGGGTGGAGCAAATCAAGTGAATTATTTACGCGATATCTGGCGGTATTGGCGCAATCGGCCGCTGCGCTCGCCTCCTGCGGGAAGCGCTTGCCTTGGTCGATGCTTGCGCTTAAGCTCCCCCCGGATGATCAAGGAGCAATGATGGGCAACCGACTTTCCAGGATCGCCACCCGCACCGGCGACGATGGCAGCACCGGCCTGGGCGATGGCAGCCGGGTGGGCAAGGACAACCTGCGCATCCAGGCGCTGGGCGATGTGGATGAATTGAATTCGCACTTGGGCGTGCTGTTGTGCGAGACCCTGCCGGCCAGCTTGCGCGAAGAACTGGTATCGATCCAGCATGACCTGTTCGACCTGGGCGGCGAGCTCTGCATCCCCGGCTATACGGTGCTGGCCGAGGCGCACCTGGCGCGGCTGGATGCGCTGCTGGAAAAGTACAACGCCACCCTGCCGCCGCTGCAGGAATTCATCCTGCCGGGCGGCTCGCGCACTGCCGCGCTGGCCCATGTCTGCCGCACCGTATGCCGCCGCGCCGAACGCAGCGTGGTGATGCTGGAGAAGGCCGAGGCCGGCGTGAATGCGCCGGCGCGGCAATACCTGAACCGCCTCTCGGACCTGTGCTTCGTGCTGGCGCGGGTGCTCAACCGCGCAGCCGGTGGGCAGGATGTGCTGTGGCAAAAAGGGCGCCAGCGCTAGGGTTCCTGGGAGCCCGCAGCCTGACTGCGCGCCAGGCGCCAGGCAATCAGCCCCAAGGCTGCGACGGCCAGGATCAAGGCCAGCCAGAGGATGATGCTGCGCGCACCGACTGCGGGGGCAGCAGTTGGCTGGTCCACCGGCATGGCCAGTGGCGCACCGAGAACGGCCTGGCCAAGCTCCGGCTGCGCTCCCATCAGCAAGTCTTCTTTGGGCTGTGACACTGGCAGCAAAGTCGCATTGCCTGCTCCCAGCATGAACGGTGGCGCGCCCCGTGTGACGAAGGTCAGCTGCGCTGGCCGCCAGCCCAGCGTCACTTGCGGGATACCGTTGCCAAAGCCGCCATTGCGCATATCTACCAGGATCCTCCAGTGCCGATCTGGCGTGGCATCGAAGCGCAGGGGCGGCGACAGTTGCTCGCCAGTCTTGCCTTGCAGCCGGAACACGCTGCCGCTGGCCACCTCGCGCCACGGCGCCTGGACATCGGTACGGCTCTCCAGCGACACTTTGGCGATGGTATTGGCCTGTGGCAGATCGATGCGCAGGCTTTCCACCGGGTAGACCCCGCCCGACTCGAAGCGGTACTCGCCGGCCAGCGTGCCGGCCTGCACCTGCACCGCCGCGCGCCATAGCAAGGGCGCGGCACTACTCTCGGCCACCGGTTCCGAGACGCTGGTCTCCACCTCGACACCACCGATCTGCGGTACGCCATCGGGCCAGCTCAGCCGGAGATAGCGTTGGTGCACACCCTCCAGTGCCACCCGCTCCTGGATCAACTGCTTGCCCTCCGTGGTGGCCTTGAGCAAGGCGGCCTCAGCCACCGCTTGCCACTGGCTCAGATCAGCGCTCGCCTCCACTTGCACACGACCGGCATATTGCTCATTGCGCAAGCGGATCCGCAAGGCGTCCACCGGCGTCGCCCGCCCGAGATCGACCAGGACCGTATCGTCATTGCGCCGGCTGGCGGCTGGCGCGCCGACTTCGGCGCGCAAGGTGCCATCGGTGTCCAGCGATACGCCCAGGCGGGCCTTGTCACCGCTCTTGACAGTCGGCACGGCAAACCAGGAGACCGGGGTCAGTACCGTGCGTCGCGCGGGCGCCGGGACGGTGCTGAGCTCCAGCGAAAACGGGACCGGCTCTCTGGCGCCATTGACGATACGCACATCGCCCAGATCGCTGCGCTGGCTGGCCGCGTAGACCTCGGGCGGCAAGGACAGGCGGAAGTAGGGGCCGCTGCCGCTCAGGTTGAGCGCATACCATTGCGCCAATGAGGCCGGCGGCGCCCCACCTTCTCCAGCCTGTGCCACCAAGGCCATCAGGCCGGCGCAGACTGCCATCATGACGCGCTTCATTGTTCTGCCTCCGCTGCCGCCACCGCGGCCTTGGGTGGCAAGGGTGAGAAATATCCGACCAGCAATAGCAGCACCCCGACCCCGATGAAGGAACATACGCTCCAGGCCCTGGATGCGCGAGAGGTCGAACAGGACAGCTTGACCACGGTCACGGCCAGTAGCGCGGCGCCGACGAACCACAGCAGGCGCGTGCCGCGACGCGTGGCGATGACCTGCGTGGTCAGCGCGCACACTGCCCAGAACACCGTGAGCGCGGCTGGGCCCAGCGTGGAATGCGAGATGGCCTCCAGCGTGTAGGGCAAGTCGGTCCAGTGATGCAGGGTTCTCAACAACATGGCGTTGAGCCAGAGGAACGCCGTCGCACCCACGGCCCATCGCAAGGGGGTGCGATAGGACGCCATCGACTCGCCCTGGAGATCCAATTGGCCCACTTGCCCCAGCTGGTGCAGGCGCGCAAACCAGAAGGCAATCAAGGCATAGATGGCCAGCAAGACCGCATCCAGCGGATTGAGCAAGGGCAGGCGCATCCAGTGGCCACCGGCCTCGGTGAGGTTGACGTAAAGCGTCCACAGCCACAGCACCCCGACCAGCGGCATGGACGCCAGCACACAGAGCTTTCTCAGCCGTTCGCTGTGCACCATCCACAAGGCGGCAAAGGCGAAGGCACTCCAGCCCAGCACGAAGACCTGTTGCCAGCGCAACGAGGCCAGTACTTCGCCGGGGTCATACGCGATGCCGGCGTAGTGATGCAAGGTACGCAGCAGCAAGGCGTTGAACCACAGGAAGACCGTGCCGAACGCAAGATAATTCACTTCAACCGGTGCTTGCGCTACCCCCAGCTGGCGCAAACGGCCTATCCACGCGGCCACCGCGATGAAGGCCAGCAATTGGGCCACATCCAGCGGATTGAACAAGGGCAGCCAGAACAGCGGCGCGGCGTCACCATCGCTGAAGGTACTGGCGATACTCCAGCCCCACAGCAACAGCGCCAGCGGCGCTGCGCCCCACACCTGGTAGGACCAGGCATAGGCCGCCACCGGCCAGCGCAGACGCCTGCCCAGGGTGGCGATCGCCAGCAGGCACAAGCCCAGCCCATAGGCCCAGGCGCTCCAGCTCCAGGCGCCCTCGGGGACGAACTCCCGCAAGCGCCAGTAACCCTCGAAGGCCAGCACCGCGCAGGTCATCCAGAAACTCAAGAGGTGCTGGAGCGCATAGGGTGGCCAGATCTTGCTCTGCTCGCCAGGCTGCGGGTCGGACGGCAGGCACCACAGGATGCCGAAGGTCGACGCCAGCGCCAGCGGCCAAGCCAGGATGCCCCAGCCGCTCAACGGCGCGGCGGGCGTCAGGAACAGACCCAGCGTCAGCAAGGCCAATATCGGTGCCAGGGCTTGCTCCACCCGCAGCGCCAGCGGCCAGGCCAGCCAGCGCCGGGCGGCATGGGCCAACCAGGCCGTGAGGATCGCCAACAGCAGCCAGGCGGACAGCACGAACGACAGCGACTGCTCCGGCGCCAGCGCGGCGGCGTGCGCCAGGATTTCACGTCCCCCGGCGACCGTCCACCAGCACAGCCCCCAGACCGCGGCGACCAGGCCGACTTCAGGCAACCAGGCGTGCCAATGGCGCGCATCGCTGCGCACCTGCAACCACCAACCGATGAACAAGCCGGCCAGCGCGATCATCAGCATCGCAAGGAACTGTCCATTGACCACCGGCAGCGCCAGTGCACTGCCGGACTCACCCCAAGAGGCCAGGAAGGCCACTGCCGCCGCGACCTGCATCACCAGGCCAAACACCAGCGCCAGCAGCCGACGCTGGCGCACGGACAGCCAGACGATGGCCGCGCCTCCAAGGCCCAGGCCGCCGCAGTGGTCTGCCCGGAGAAGGCAAAGGGGATCGCCATGGTGGCAAAGATCATGCCCATGGCCAAGGTCGAATCAAACAGCAAACCCAGCCGCTGGCGCCAACGGCCCAGAGCGGCCGTCAGCAGCAGATAAAAGGCCGACAGGGCCACCGCACTCCAGGCCAGGCCGAACGGCATGGACTTGACCAGCGCCCCTTGCAACAGGGTGGCCGCAATCGGGGTGCCGAAGACCAGCGAGCCATCCACATAATGCTTGAGCGCCAGTTCGCGCTGCACGGCATACAGCAGCGCGATACCGACATACATGAGGAAGAACAGCACCAGGAAGGCCTCGGTACTGGCGAAGTGCTCCGGGCGATAAGAGCTCAGGCCCCATGCAGTGCCGATGACGAAGGTAAAGAAGAATCCCAGCAAGTTGAGCGAGCGCCAGGCCTTGAACCAGGCGATGGCAAAGATGCCGGCATTGAGCAAGGCGTAATAGCTGAAGAGCGCCACATGGCTGCCACCGCCGCTACTGACCAGCACCGGCGCAAGGAAACCGCCAGCGCTACCCATGAAGGCCAGCGGCGCCGCATCCTGGCGGATCGCCAAAAAGGCGCTCAAGGCGCAGACCACCACCATCAAGGGCAGGGCCATGGCCGATGGAATCAGGGCATACAATTTGACGGCGGCAAACACGGTCAGATACAACACCCCGACCCCGCCGCCTTGCAAGAGCAGTCCATAGACGGTGCGGCGCTCGCGCAAGCGCCAGCCGACCACCAGCAAGGCGGTCGCCCCCAGTGCCGTACCGGCCAGGCGGAACTCGATCGGCAGCAGGCTATTGTTGGCCGCGTACTTGAGCAGGAAGGCCACGCCGAAGAACAGCACGACGATGCCCACGCGTACCACGGTATTGCCACCCAGCAGCCAGTCTCGCGCGGCATTGAAGGCGCGCTCCAGCAGGTCTGGTGTGTGCGGCTGCGGCTCTACGGGAACAGGCTGCTGCGTCTGTGTGCGTTCCACGGCAGCCACCGGTACCGGCGATTCGGCCGGAACCGACGCCACCGCAGGGGCAGGTTCGGGCTGGATCGCCGCCTGCTGGACCACCTCCGGCTCGGCCTGAACCGTGGCAGCAGCGACGACGCTTTTTGCGTCAGGCACGGGTTCAGGTGACGGCGCAGTGGGTTCGACTTCTGCGTCCAGGGTGGCGAGGTAATGCGGCGATTGCTGTTTTAGCCGCTCCAGCTCTTGGCTGAGCGACTCGACCCGGCCTTCCAGATATCTGACCCGTTCGCTCAACGTCTTGGTCTGCACCGCCTCACCCGGGGGCAACAGCTCCGGCTTCTCGGCGGGAGGCTCATCATCAGCAAGCACATTGCCCAGCCAGAAACCCAAGCCCGCCACAATCACGGCGGTGGCTCCGATGGACCAATCATTGAACCACGCCAGCACAATACCGAATACACCACCGGTGACCATCATTACCCATCTCATGGGCCTCTCCTCGTTTGAATTCTTGCGGGAGGATTTGAGAAGCACCCGGACACGGCTGCCGATACCCCAAAAACATTCCCCGTAGCAATAATTTTAATTGATGAGGTCTTGGACCAGTACAGCGGTGGGATGTTCAACGCAAGTGCGCTGCCCCAACGGACAAGGTCCGCCAGGGTGAGAGGCGACGGAAGGAAAGACGGGCGCTCAGCCGTTGTTGACCACCAGCTTGGGCTGATCCTTGCCAAAGCGCTGGGCGATGGACTGGGCGATGCCATCGGCATCCAGCCCGCATTGCGCCAGCAGTTGCGCGGCATCGCCGTGGTCGATGAAGCGGTCGGGCAGACCCAAATGCAGGATGGGCTTGTTGATGCCGGCCGCAGCCAGCGCTTCGGAGACCGCGGCACCGGCGCCGCCCATGATGCAGCCCTCTTCCACCGTCACCAGGGCATCGTGCGAAGCGGCCAGTTGGCGCACCAGTTCCACGTCCAGCGGCTTGATGAAGCGCATGTTGGCCACCGTGGCATCGAGCTTGTCGCCCGCGCCCAGGGCCGGCGCCAGCAGGCTGCCGAAGGCCAGGATGGCCACCTCCTTGCCCTGGCGGCGGATTTCGCCACGGCCCAGCGGCAAGGTGTCCAGCGTCTTCTCCACCGCGGCACCGATACCGGCGCCACGCGGATAGCGCACGGCGGCCGGGCCGGGATATTGGTACGCTGTGGAGAGCATCTGGCGGCATTCATTCTCATCGGAAGCCGCCATCACCACCATGTTGGGAATACAGCGCAGGAAGGCCAGGTCGTAATTGCCGGCGTGGGTGGCGCCATCGGCGCCGACCAGGCCGGCGCGGTCCAGTGCAAAGGTCACATCCAGGTTCTGCAGGGCGACGTCATGGATCAACTGATCGTAGGCACGTTGCAGGAAGGTGGAATAGATCGCCACCACCGGCTTCATGCCTTCGCAGGCCATGCCGGCGGCGAAGGTGACGGCGTGCTGTTCGGCGATGCCCACATCGTAATAGCGATGGGGGAAGGCCTTTTCGAAGGCCACCATGCCCGAGCCTTCGCGCATGGCCGGGGTGATGCCGACCAGCTTGTCATCGGCAGCGCCCATGTCGCACAGCCATTGGCCGAACACCTGGGTATAGGTCAGCTTGCCCCCGGCGCTGGGCTTGATGCCTTCGCTGGGGTTGAACTTGCCGGGGCCGTGGTAGAGCACCGGGTCGGCCTCGGCCAGCTTGTAGCCCTGGCCCTTCTTGGTGACCACGTGCAGGAACTGCGGGCCCTTCAGATGCTTGAGATTCTGCAGTGTGGGGATCAGGAA
>NZ_BADI01000601.1:0-4368 GCF_000333555.1 Herbaspirillum sp. B65
GATGGCCTGGGTGAATTGGTGATATGCGCCGAGAAGCCGAAGGCGGCCGAGCTGACCAGCTTGAAGAGCTGGTACGACAAGGCCGGGTCTTGCTTGAGCAAAGATTCCAGCGCGTTGGCATCGGCGTCGCGCGCCACCAACTCCAGCAACTTCAGCAGGCGGGCACGGGAAATCGAATTCTTCTGCGACAGGCGACTATCTGGATGCAGGGCGTAGTCGCCCGAGAACCAGCGGAAACCCTCCACCCGGCAGGCATCGAACTGCACCGCATCGCCCACGTTCTCGGCCAGGTGCGGCCCACGCAGGCGGTGCAGCCACTGGGTGGTTTCCGGCACGTGGCCCATGCTCACGTCCAGCGCCATCGATTCGACAAAGGGGAACACACTGGCGCCCTGCGCCGGCAAGCCATCGGCGATGATGGCAAAGCCGCGGCTGTAGAGCCAGTCCAGCGCATCGATCTTGCCCGGATCGACGCAGTGCTCCACCGGCACCCGCAAGGCGAGCTGCCCTTGCGGGATCTCCTGAGCGAACTCGGGCGCGAAGATGGCCGGATCGCGCACCGGAATGATGCAATTCAAGCCACCCAGCGCATCAAGCAGGTCGAATTCATTGAAGAGCCTGGACAGCAGCGCACTGCCATCCTCGACGGCGGGCGAAATATGCAAAGACAGCGCGGTCCAGACGTGGTGAACGTCGGCGACGGGCTGCAAAAACACGAGTGGGAATGGAACGCTTTTATCCTGAACAGCCATATTTTTATCGTGGCGCACCCCGTTAGTCTGCCGGAATGCCCTATCACATTGAAAAACTGTAAAGAAGTTTCCCAGCAGAATACTTAATTAAAATTAAATTTTTTCTAAATATACCTGATAAAAGCAAGCTTGCAACATGGCTTTACATTGACAGGAAAATTTCCTGCAAATCATTCAAAAAGCGGCGGCCCAGTTCGGTAGGCCGGATCAGTGCATGATCGCGATACAACATGCCCTTTTGCTCGGCCAGGTTCAGTTGCTGCTCGATCTGGTTCAGGCTCATGCCGGTACGTTCGGCAAACAGATTGGGGGGGAAGCCTTCGGTCAGGCGCAGGGCATTGAGCATGAACTCGAAGCCCAGTGCATCGCGGCCGATCTCGCCCTCTTCCTGGATGGGGCTGCCGACCCGGGCATGATCCAGGTAGGCCTGCGGATGCTTGTAGCGCATCTGGCGCACGATGCGGTGCGGGAAGGACAGCTTGGAATGGGCGCCGGCACCGATGCCCAGGTAGTCGCCGAATTGCCAATAGTTCAGGTTATGCCGGGCGCGCCGCTTGGGCTGGGCGTAGGCCGAGACTTCATAGTTGGCATAGCCGGCCGACGTGGTCAGTTCGGCGATCATGTCCTGCATATCGGCACTGGCATCCTCATCCGGTACCGGTGGCGGATACTTGGCGAAGAGCGTATTGGGCTCCAGCGTCAGGTGGTACAGCGATAGATGCGGCGGTGCAAAGGCGATGGCAGTGCTGATGTCGGCCTGGGCCTCGGCCAGCGTCTGCTGGGGCAGCGCATACATCAGGTCGAGATTGAAATTGTCGAAGTTGGCGTGGGCGATCTCCACTGCCTTGCGGGCCTGGTCGCCATCGTGGATACGGCCCAGGGCGTGCAGATGCTGGCTGTTGAAGCTCTGGATACCGATGGACAGGCGGTTGATGCCGCTGTCCCGGTAAGACCTGAACTTGTCGGCCTCGAAGGTGCCGGGGTTGGCTTCCATCGTGATTTCGATGTCGCTGTCGAAGGGCAGCAAGGTGCGCAGGTCCGACAGCAGACGGTCCAGGCCGGCCGCCGAGAGCAGACTGGGCGTGCCGCCGCCGATGAAGATGGTGTGGATCTTGCGACCCCAGATCAGCGGCAGCGATTGCTCCAGATCACTACGCAAGGCGGCCAAGTAGTCGTCCTCCGGGAAGCTGCCTTGACTTCATGCGAATTGAAATCGCAATACGGGCACTTGCGCACGCACCACGGAAAATGCACATACAACGACAAGGGCGGCAAGGCCGTCAGTTGCAGGCTGCCGGGCTTGAGAAAGGCCAGCGCCGCCTGGGCTGGACCTGCCGCTGCCTGGGTGGCGGGCAGTTCGGCCATCGCTGGGTTGATCGGTTTGATCGGGATCATTTCAGCTTCTCGACCAGTGCGCGCAGAGCCTGGCCACGATGGGACACGGCATTCTTCTCGGCGGCCGTCAGTTCGGCGGCGGTCTTGCCCAATGCCGGCAGCAGGAAGTGGGGGTCGTAGCCAAAGCCGCCCTCCCCGCGCGCCTGCGCCACGATCTCGCCCTTCCAGAGGCCATCGGCGATGACCGGTTGCGGGTCCTCGGCATGACGCACATAGACCAGCACGCAATAGTAATAGGCCGACTTGTCGGCGTGCGCGGCCAGCTCGGCGACCAGCTTGGCATTGTTGTTGGCGTCCGACTTGGGTTCGCCGGCATAGCGCGCCGAATACACGCCCGGCGCACCGCCCAGGGCATTGACGCAGACCCCCGAATCATCGGCCAGCGCCGGCAGGCCGGTCAGGCGGGCGGCATGACGGGCCTTGGCCAGGGCGTTCTCGACGAAGGTGGCGAAGGGTTCTTCCGCCTCGGGGACATTGAACTCGCCCTGCGGGCGCACGTCCAGCCCGATGTCGCCCAGCAGGCTGGCGAATTCCTTCAGTTTGCCGGCGTTGTTGGACGCCATCACGATCTTTTGCTTGGGTTGCATGTGTGCTCAAAATTCAGTTGCAAAGGGCGTAGCGCGCGCCGCCACAATAAAAAACGCCATGTCGGTGCGGCACATGGCGTTTTTGTTCATATCGCTTCTGAGCCGCATTGTACGGCCATTTGCGCCGCCGCGTCGCTGCGACTTACCAAGAACCGTTACATTGCTCCCTCGCTCTCGCTGGACCTCGGTGCGCGCACCGACTTCACGATCCTCACCAGCTATCAGGAACGCGGCTACGTGCGCCAGCAGGGCCTGCCCCTGTCGGGTTCGATCCGGCCCAACATCAACGGCGCCCTGCCGCGCAGCCTGTTCATCGGCGAACCCGCTGCCCGCCCCTATTCGGCCAATGAGACCCGCATCGGCTACGCCCTCACCCATCGCTTCGACGATGGCTGGACCCTCAACCACAATCTGCGCTACCAGCAGTTCCAGATGAGTGGCCAGGTGGTGGCCAACAATGCCTTGAGCAGTACCGGTCGCAACCTCACCCGCAACAGCACCGACCAGACTTTCGAGGGCCAGACTTTCAGCGTCGATACCAATGTCCAGCGCAGCTTCAACACCGACTTCGGCAAGCACGAGATCACGCTGGGCAGCGACTATCTCAATTCACGCGAAGACAACCGCTCCTATACCTGCGGCATGACCGCGCTCAACGTCTATCAACCGGTCTATGGCGCACGCCTGAACTGTCCCGCCCGGCCCACCACCCTGACCTCGACCACCGTGCGCGATACCGGCCTGTATGCCCGCGACAAGATCACGCTCGACCAGCGCTGGCAGTTGCTCACCGGACTGCGCTACGACCGCGCCTCCACCTATGCCACCAACCAGAGCAACGGCGTGCATACCGACAACCCGAGCAGCGCCACCACCGGCTCGGCGGCCTTGATGTATGAGCTGTTGCAGGGCGTGCGTCCCTACATCAGCTACGCCACCTCGTTCTACCCCAATAGCGGCACCGATATCGGTGGCAACACCTTCAAGCCCGAGACCGGCAAGCAATGGGAAGCCGGTGTGAAGTTCGATCTCGATGAAGGCCGCACCAACCTCAACGTCGCCGTCTTCGACCTGCGTCGTCGCAACGTACTGGTGAGCGATCCCAACAACATCGGCTTCAACATCGCAGTGGGCGAACAGCGTTCACAAGGTGGCGAGATCAGCGTGAGCTCAGACTTGCGCAATGGCGTCAGTCTCAACGCCGGTTATTCCTACACCGCTGCCATCGTCACCGATGACGGTGGCCAGCGCAGCACCACGGTAGGCCAGTGGCTCAACAACGTGCCGCGCCACAGCTTCACCAGCAGCGCCCGCTATCGCTTCAAGGGCGAGTTGAAGCCGGGGTCGATGGACTGATCCTGGTGGCCGCCGGGGCGGGTGGTCATGCGGGAACGCTCTCGCCCTTCGCGCTGGTGGGCGAGGTGCGCAAGATGTTCAAGGGGCCGCTGGTGCTGTCCGGGGCCATCGCCACGGGCGATGCCGTGCTGGCGGCGCAGGCCATGGGCGCGGACTTCGCCTACATGGGCTCGCGCTGGCTGGCGACCCGGGAATCCAACGTGGATGAGGCCTACCGCCAGGCCATCGTGGAGTCGACTGCCGCCGATGTGGTCTACACCAACCTCTTCACCGGCGGC
>NZ_BADI01000600.1:0-1528 GCF_000333555.1 Herbaspirillum sp. B65
AGGGTTTCGGTGTCGCTGGCGTCTTCCGGGTACATGCTCACGCGATGCTGGGCGCCGACCCGCAATTCATGGCCATCGATGAGAAAGGGTTCGTCGAACAGGGAAAGCAGCTTCTGGGCCACGAAGCCGGGGTGGTGATCCTTGTCGATGTCGAACAGAGCCACCGCGAATTCATCGGCGCCCAGACGCGCCACCACATCCTGCTCGCGCAACGCGCGGCGCAGTCGCAGCGCCACTTCCACCAGCAACATGTCGCCCGCCACGTGGCCCAGCGTATCGTTGATGGGCTTGAAGCGATTCAGGTCGACGAACATGACGCAGCCCTGCAGGTTCTCATGCTGGGCTTCAGTCAGTGCCTGGTCCACGGTGCGAGTGAGCAGCGTGCGGTTGGGCAAGCCGGTGAGCGCATCGTAATAAGCCAGGTGATGGATCAGCTTTTCGGCATTCTTGCGTTCGGTGATGTCGTTGAGATAGCCAATCAAGCCGATGGGATGGCCATTCTGGTCGCGCATGACCGACAAGGACAGGCTGGCCCAGAACACCTCGCCGGACTTCTTGCGCCGACGCACCTCGATCTCGCGGCTGCCATGCTCCAGGAACAGGGCGTGCATGGCGTCTTCTTCCTCTTCATTCTCATAGAGAAAGAGCACGTTACGGCCGATGGCTTCCAGCGCGGTATAGCCAAACAACTGCTCGGCGCCCCGGTTCCAGCTGGTGATGAAACCGGCCGGGTCCATGGTGATCACCGATTCGTGCATCTGGTTCAGGATCTGCGCCTGCTGCTCCAGCTTGGCTTCGATCTGGTCCAGCGCGCGGCTGCGCTTGTCGCTGTCGGCACGACGCTGCATCAGGCGGCCGAGGAAGGAGGCCAGCAGCGCCAGGCGGCTGCGCTCCTGGTCGGTATAGGGCCGGGTCAGCGGAGGGAAGACGAAATAGCCGAATTGCGTGTTCTCGAACTGCACGACTTGGCACAGGCCATTGCCATCACCGCCACTCTCCGGTGGCAAGTTCACCACGTAACGCCCGCCCGGGCGCTTCAGGAAACCGGATGCGATCCCTCCCAGCGCAGCGTGCAGCGCCATGCCCTGCAGATTCTGCGTGGCGTCCAGCAGTGCCGAACAGCACGCCAGATCGTCGCTACCCACGGAGGAAATCATCGAGATCACGCCTCAGTACTGACGCGTGTGGCCCAATTGAAGGCCTGGATGAGACAACGGCAATACACCTGCGCATCCAGACCCGCGGCTTCCAGATCGGAATGACGCAGCGGAATGCGACCGTCTTCGGAACGCTCGACCACGTCGAGCAGCTTACCCAGCCGGCCAGTGCGGTGCACCAGGGCATTGACGATGTCCACCGGCAGCTTGAGCGGTTCGATGATGTCATACAAAGGCATTCCCAGCAGGATGTCCAGCAGCGAGAACATGCCGGTGATGAAGGCACGGTCCAGCTCTTCCTGGGTGCACTGGAACTGGTGCGCCATCGCTTTCCTCATCGCCGCCCGGGGCGGCGGCGCGCGGCAACAGTG
>NZ_BADI01000599.1:0-3471 GCF_000333555.1 Herbaspirillum sp. B65
ACCGGAGGCATGGACCACCGCCTCGGAGGCCGGGAAGTGGATGCCGCAATGGGCACACTGCACCATGGTCTCGACATTGCTGTCGCTGCGGCGACGAAAACGCGCCGGCTTGGGGGGCGGCATCCCGGGCTCGGCGTTGTTGGTGTCGGCGGCGGAGTCGTTACCGGCCAGCATGGATTTCTTGGCGCGCTGGAACCACACCACCACGGCCAGCAACACGACCAGCCAGATCAAATATTTCATGTCAGTACCCGATGCAGCACGACTTCAAGCACGAACCGGCTGCCTACATATGCCAATAAAAGGATGGCGAAACCGGCCAGCGTGAAGCTCAGCGCAGTCCGCCCCCGCCATCCCTGCCAGCGACGGCCGGCCAGGAGCAGGCCGAACAGCAGCCAGGACAGCATGGTGAAGATGGTCTTGTGATCCCACTTCAATGGCGTCCCGAACAACTGCTCGGAGAAGACCACGCCCGATAGCACCGTCAGCGTCAGCAAGGTGAAGCCGAAGGCGATCAGGCGAAACAGCAATTTTTCCATGGTCAGCAGCGCCGGCAGACGATCCAGCGCCAGCCCGAACCAACTGGACTGGGCCACCGGACCCGGCCGGGTATGCAGGCGCGACTCCTGCAATACCATCAGCACCGCATGGAAGGCGGCGATGGTCAGCGTGCTGTAGGCCAGGATGGAGATGGCGATGTGCGCCAGGAACCAGTCGGACTTGCCGGCCAGCGCCACCAGGTTGCCGGGGAAGACGGTCGGCAGGATCACCGCCAAGGCCGCCACCGGCAGCACCAGGACACGCATACTATCGAGTGAGAAATTGCGATTTTCCAGCCAGTAGGCGGCCACCGAAATCCACAAGGTGGAAGAGAGCATCACCGCAAAGCCCACCCGCAACGCGTCCGGGGCGAACATATCCGACAACAGTGCGCCGCCATGCAGCACCCAGCCCACCACGATGCCCAGCGAAATCGGCACGCGCCGCTGCGAGGGCATGAAGGCGCAGCCCAGGTAGAACAGCGCCGCCAGGATGAAAAAATAAGTTTGCATCGTCCAAGTTTACACTATCTCGGCCCGCCGCCCGCTTGCGCCGGGTCAGCCGGTGCCTGGATCGCTTCCCTGAAATGCGACACGGCAGGGGTTGCCTGCCGTGTCGGAGTACTGCGTACA
The DNA here is from genome assembly GCF_000333555.1 of Herbaspirillum sp. B65. Classification (NCBI taxonomy): domain Bacteria; kingdom Pseudomonadati; phylum Pseudomonadota; class Betaproteobacteria; order Burkholderiales; family Oxalobacteraceae; genus Herbaspirillum; species Herbaspirillum sp. B65. The sequence goes on from NZ_BADI01000599.1 coordinate 1,173, forward strand.
GCAGGACCGCCCCCACTCAATCGATAGCGGCGGCCTTCATCTCGGCATTGTGATGGCGCTGCTGCTCCTCCATCACCAGTTGGCCCAGCTCGCGCTTCAAGGCGTTGAAATCCGGGTCGGCCGGATCGCGCAGGCGCGGCAGATTGACCAGCATGTCGCGCTTGACGGTGCCAGGTCGGTAGGTCATCACCACAATGCGGTCGGCCAGGTAGATCGCCTCTTCGATGCTGTGGGTGACGAAGACGATGGTCTTCCTGAACTCATCCCAGATGCGCAGCAGCTCATCTTGCAGGTTGCGGCGGGTCAGCGCGTCGAGGGCGCCGAAGGGTTCGTCCATGAGCATGATGGGCGAATCCAGCGCCAGCACGCGGGCAATGGCCACTCGCTGGCGCATCCCGCCCGACAGATCCTTGGGGAAACGGGTGCGGAAGTCGATCAATCCCAGCTTGTCCAGCAACTGGCTCACGCGCTGGGTGATCTCGGCCTTGGGCCGGCCCTTGATTTCCAGGCCGAAGGCGACGTTCTGCTCCACCGTCATCCAGGGAAACAGCGCATATTCCTGGAACACCATGCCACGGTCCGGTCCCGGCTCGGTCACCGCCTTGCCATCGGTGAGGATCTGGCCGGAAGAGGGCAGCGCAAAACCGGCAATGGCATTCAAGAGCGTGGACTTGCCGCAGCCGGAGGGCCCCAGCAGGCAGACGAACTGGCCATCGGGAATGGCGAGGTTGATGTCCTTCAAGGCCACCACCTCGCGCTCATCGGTCTTGAAGACCTTGTGCACGCTCTGTATACAGATGCGGGGAGACGAATTGCTCGGGTTCATGTCAGTTCTCCAGCCCGCGATGCCAGCGCAGCATGTAATTGTTGAGACGGCTCATGCCCAGGTCGATGGCCAAGCCCAATAGGCCAATGGTGATCATGCCGGCGATGATCTTGTCCGACCAGAAATACTCGCGCGCCTCCATGATGCGAAAACCCAGGCCATTGCTGACCGCAATCATCTCGGCCACGATCACCACGATAAAGGCGGTACCGATGCCGATGCGCACCCCCGAGAGGATGTAAGGAACGGCAGCCGGCAGCATCACCCGCAAGAATAGCGTGGACTGGCTCGCCCCTAGATTGCGGGCAGCGCGCAGGTAGATGCTGTCGACCTGGCGCACCCCGGCGATGGTATTCATCAGCACCGGGAAGAATGCCCCCAGCGAGATCAGGAACAACGCCGGCGGATTGCCCAGCCCGAACCACAGGATGGCCAACGGGATGTAGGCAATCGGCGGAATCGGCCGGATCACCTGTACCGTCAGGTTCATCAACCCATAGATGCGCTGGCTGGAGCCCATCAGCAACCCCAACGGCAAGGCCAGACCGGCGCCGATCAGGAAACCCGCCACCACCCGATACAGGCTGCCGATGGCATCCATGATCAGCTCGCCCGAAAAGGCCCAGGCCAGCCAGCTGCCGGCCTCGGGATCATAGGGTTTCAGGGGGGTGGCGTATTCCACCCATTTCTTGAGCACCGCCCAGGGCGAGGGCAGGATCTGTGGATTGATCCAGCCCGCCCGCGAGGCGCCTTCCCACAGCGCGATCACGATGATCGGCACCAGCAGCCCCTGCAGGAAGCTGCCCTTGTTTTGCTTGGCCATGCGCGATTTCCCCTTGGCTTACTTCAGGTTCATGCTCTTCTTGGCCTGCTCCAGCAGATCGGTCTTGACCCAATCCTTGGCCAGCGGCGGCTTGGCCATCTTGCCGGTACCGTACTTGGCCATGGTGTCGGTGGTCACCTGGATATGCTCGGCGGTGATGTCGTAGGCATAGGGCGAGTTGCCGATGGCGTCATAGAAGTCTTCCTTGGTGATCTGGTTCTTGAAGATCACTTCGCGCACGTACTTTTCGGCCACTTCCGGCTTGTCGATGAAGGTCTTGGTGGCCTCCAGGAAGCAGCGCATGAATTTCTCGGCCAGCGGGCGCTTCTCGTTGTAGAACTTCTCCGTCATTACCATGGTGCGATAGGGCTCGCCGATGGGGGTGTCGTAGGGCTTCATCACCTCCACCCCGAAGCCCTTGTTGATGGCCTGCGAGGATTGCGGCTCGCTCTGCATCATGGCATCGATGTTCTTGCCCAGCAGGGCTTGGTTCAGGTCGGCGAAGGCCAGGTAGACGATGGTGACATCCTTGGCGGAGAGGCCGTTCTGGCCCAGTTCGGCGTCCAGCAGCACTTCATGGATGCCGCCGCGGGTCACGCCCACCTTCTTGCCCTTCAAGTCCTTGACCGACTTGATGCCGGAATCCTGCC
>NZ_BADI01000598.1:0-3193 GCF_000333555.1 Herbaspirillum sp. B65
ATTCCTTGATGTCATATCATGGGTGGTAGTGTTGCGTACCGTGACCGTACCGTTGAAATGGTCGCCCTCGCGCACCAGGGGCGGCAGGCCGGAGATGAGCTGCACGTCCTGGGTGGAACGGATGCTGATGCTGCCGGTACCGAAGTCGCCAATGCCATTCTCGGCGATGGCAACGATGCGGAAGGAAGTCAGCGGCAGGCAGTCCTGGAAGCCCATGATGCCCATGCCCACCGGACGGTGACGCAGGTTGGAATCACGCGCCTTCTTGACGGCGTAGTAGTTGATGTCGATGACATTGTCCAACATGCGCATGGCGGTGCGGATGGTCTTTTGCAGCTTGGCATGGTCCAGCTCGCCATTGACCAGGTGCGCCGGCAGGTTCACCGAACCCAGGTTGCAGACCGCGATTTCGCTGTCGTTGGTGTTCAGGGTGATCTCGGTGCACAGGTTGGAGCTGTGGACCACGCCCACGTGTTGCTGCGGCGAACGGATGTTGCAGGGATCCTTGAAGGTGATCCACGGGTGGCCGGTTTCGAAGAGCATCGACAGCATCTTGCGCCACAGGTCGTTGGCGGGCACCTTCTTGAAGAGCTTCAACTCGCCACGGGCGGCCTTGGCTTCATAGGCGGTGTAGGCTTCTTCGAAGGCACGGCCGAACTTGTCGTGCAGGTCCGGGGTGTCGGAGGGCGAGAACAGGGTCCACTCGCCCTTTTCCATCACGCGCTTCATGAACAGGTCGGGAATCCAGTTCGCGGTGTTCATGTCGTGGGTGCGGCGGCGATCGTCGCCGGTGTTCTTGCGCAGTTCGAGGAATTCCTCGATGTCCATGTGCCAGGTTTCCAGGTAGGCGCAGACCGCGCCCTTGCGCTTGCCGCCCTGGTTGACCGCCACGGCGGTATCGTTGACCACCTTCAGGAAGGGGACCACACCTTGCGACTTGCCGTTGGTGCCCTTGATGTGGGCACCCAGCGCGCGCACCGGGGTCCAGTCATTGCCCAGGCCGCCGGCGAACTTGGCCAGCAGGGCGTTTTCCTTGATGGCTTCGTAGATGCCGTCCAGGTCGTCGGCCACCGTGGTCAGGTAGCACGAGGACAACTGCGAACGCTGGGTGCCCGAGTTGAACAGGGTCGGCGTCGAGCTCATGAAGTCGAAGGACGACAGCAGGTCGTAGAATTCGATGGCGCGCGCTTCGCGGTCGATTTCGTTGAGTGCCAGGCCCATCGCCACGCGCATGTAGAACGCCTGGGGCATCTCGATGCGGGTGCCGCCGATATGCAGGAAGTAACGGTCATATAGCGTCTGCAGGCCGATGTAGCCGAACTGCAGGTCGCGCTCGGGCTTGAGGGCAGCAGCCAGCTTGGCCAGATCGAACTGGGCCAGCTTGGTATCGAGCAGCTCGGCTTCGATCCCCTTCTTTACATAGTGCGGGAAGTAATCCAGGTACTCGGCCGGGGCGTCAGCCTGGGCCACTTCCTTGCCGAACACTTCCTTGCGGATGGTGTGCATCAACAGACGCGAGGTCACCTGGCTGTAAGCAGGGTCCTTTTCCATCAGCGCGCGGGCAGCCAGGATGGCGGACTTGTACAGCTCTTCGACGGGCACGCCGTCGTACAGGTTCTTGACGGTTTCGGCCAGGATGGCTTCGGCATCCACATGCGCTTCCAGGCCGACGCAGGCAGCGGCGATCAGGGCGCGGACTTCGTTGATATCCAGCGGACGGCTCTGGCCGTCTTCGGTCACGTGCAGTTGCGGTGCGGTCACTTCGGTCTTGGTGGCAGCGCCTTGCTGGGCGCGCTCTTCCATGCGCTTGGCGCGGTACAGCACGTAGGCGCGGGCCACATCATGCTCGCCCGAACGCATCAGAGCCAGCTCGACCTGGTCCTGGATGTCTTCAATATGGAAGGTGCCGCCGGTGGGCTGGCGGCGCACCAGTGCCGAGACGACGTTGGTGGTCAGTTGCTCGACCATCTCGCGCACGCGCGCCGAGGCCGCACCCTGCCCACCGTTGACGGCCAGGAAGGCCTTGGTCACGGCGATGGAAATCTTGGAAGGTTCGAAACCGACCACGGCGCCGTTGCGGCGGATGATGCGGTATTCGCCCAGGCCTGCGGTATGGGAGACGATGGACTGGCCTTCAGCGGAGCCTTCCTGCTCGGCGGAAACGCCAAACGGGGCGGGCGATTTAACGGAAATTTCTTGGGTTGAGCGCACTTAGCCTCCTGGGGTACATGGGCAGACGAACGGGGTGCATCGCCTGCGTTGCTGATAACTACCTCTGGATCCCCGAACTGCCGGGGATCGACGAACGACAGATGCGTCCCACAATGACTATCCCTTGCGTGGACATTCATGCTGACGCAAAAACTGCTTGAAACTGATGAGTGAAGCGACGGAATAAAAGAAGGAAGAACCGGGGCGTTATCGTACTTGGTTACTGCCTCGCGGGTCTTGCACCTTCCGAAGCACTGCCGGAACTAGGGCCCCTGAAAAGGGAGACCCGGCTACCACAATAAGTTCAACTGAACACTACATCTAGTACCAAAACATCGAATGGGACTAATTCTAGTGGCGGCCCAAGGAGGATGCAACCGCTATTTCGAGAATTTTTCTGCTGCTCAAGCTTGACTTTTGTGAAGGCCAAGAGGGAAGCGCAATTGCGCGTGGTTAATCATTTTTACCATTTCGTTGTGATAGCCTGCCCAGTCGAAGAAGGGGCCGGGATCGGTCTTGCGTACCGGTGCGATGTGCTCGTGACCGGCCACGGCGGTCAGGCCATAACGGCTTACCAGGGCCTGAGACAGCTTGACCAGCGCCGCATACTGGGCCTGGGCGAAGGGTTCGAAGTCGGTCCCCTCCAGCTCGATGCCGATGGAAAAATCATTGCAGCGCTCGCGCCCCTCGAAGGTAGACACCCCGGCGTGCCAGGCCCGCCGATGGGCCGGGACAAACTGCACCACTTCGCCATCGCGGCGGATCAGGAAGTGCGCCGAGACCCGCAGCGGCCGCAACTGGTCGAAGTAAGGATGGGCATCGTAGTCGAGACGGTTGCAGAACAGGTCCGCTATATAAGGACCGCCGAATTGCCCCGGTGGCAGGCTGATGTTGTGGATCACCAGCAGGTCGGTAACCGCTCCCTCGGGCCGGTCATCACAGTTGGGCGAGGGCTCCGCGGCGGCGATGTTGCACCAGCCGT
>NZ_BADI01000597.1:0-2095 GCF_000333555.1 Herbaspirillum sp. B65
CTCTGCGTAACGATATTCCAACTCCACCGCGCGTAAAAACAACGATTTGATCTCTTCGCGGAATTCAGGAGTCCACAGGTGCGGGTTCTCCATCTTCACGGTGTTGATCAGATCGATGCCGAAGTTGCAGTGCATGGATTCGTCGCGCAGGATGTATTGATACTGCTCGGCCGCACCCATCATCTTGTTCTGGCGACCCAGTGCCAGGATCTGCGTGAAGCCGACGTAGAAGAACAGACCTTCCATGATGCACGCGAAGACGATCAACGACTTCAACAGCTTCTGGTCATTCTCCATCGTGCCGGTCTTGAACTCGGGATCGGTCAGCGTATCGATGAAGGGGATCAGGAACTCGTCCTTGTCGCGGATCGATGCGACCTCGTGATAGGCGTTGAAGATCTCGGCCTCATCCAGGCCCAGCGATTCAACGATGTACTGGTAGGCGTGGGTGTGGATGGCCTCTTCAAAAGCCTGGCGCAGCAGGTACTGGCGGCACTCGGGCGCGGTGATGTGGCGATAGGTACCCAGCACGATGTTGTTGGCGGCCAGCGAGTCGGCGGTGACGAAGAAGCCCAGGTTACGCTTGACCAGACGACGCTCGTCTTCGGTCAGGCCGTTCGGATTCTTCCACAGCTCGATGTCGCGCTGCATGTTGATCTCTTGCGGCATCCAGTGGTTGGCGCAGCCGGCCAGGTACTTGTCCCAGGCCCACTTGTACTTGAAGGGCACCAGTTGGTTGACGTCGGTGTGGCCGTTGATGATGCGCTTGTCGGCGGCATTGACGCGACGGGTGGTGTCGACCTGCTCGCTGTTGCCGGCCATCAGCGCCGGGTTCAGTGCGGCGTTGGCTTGACCCAAGGCCGGTTGCAGTTGCGGCTGCAGGTTCGGGGTGCGCGGCGCCTGGGCCGGCTGCTTGACTTCATCATCCCAAGAAAGCATCTGTGGTTCCTCTTTACTTGATCGGTAGCTGCCGGCAGGTCGGTGACCGTGGCACGGCGGATATCTGGGGTCTATCAGGTGACAACGGCGCATCCGGTGAAGTTCACCGAGATGCGCCGGCTAGGGTGGGTGGGACTTGGACAGTGTAGCTGCCGTCATCTCGGATGACCTTGATCATCCTCATCAGCAGGCCGTCTGGCCCCACCCGGATTGCTTGCTTACTGGCAGGCCTCGCACTCTTCGAAGCCCGGGTCGCCCGGACGCATGGTGCAGACCGGACCATCGGCTTCGATCGAAGCACCGGGGTTCGGCATCACGTAGGCAGCCGATGCAGCAGCAGCCGAAGCGATCGGTGCTGCCGGCACAGCCGTACCCGAGGCCGATGCCATCGCACCCGCACCGCCGTCAACGGCCACGGCGTTCAGGGCACCCGCACGGGAAGTGGACTTCTCGGTATGGGTGGCGCCGATGGTGCGCAGGTAGTAGGTGGTCTTGAGGCCACGCAACCAGGCCAGCTTGTAGGTCTCGTCCAGGCGCTTGCCGGAAGCACCGGCCATGTAGATGTTGAGCGACTGGGCCTGGTCGATCCACTTCTGGCGACGCGAGGCGGCTTCCACCAGCCAGGACGGATCCACTTCGAAGGCGGTGGCGTAGATGTCGCGCAGGTCTTGCGGGATGCGGTCGATCTTGGCCAGGCTGCCGTCGAAATACTTGAGGTCGGCGACCATGACTTCATCCCACAGGCCGCGAGCCTTCAGGTCACGCACCAGATACTCGTTGATCTCGGTGAATTCGCCCGACAGGTTCGACTTCACGTACAGGTTCTGGTAGGTCGGCTCGATGCAAGCGGACACGCCGATGATGTTGGAGATGGTCGCCGTCGGGGCGATGGCCACGCAGTTCGAGTTGCGCATCCCATGTTCGGCGATGCGGGCACGCAGGGCAGCCCAGTCCAGGGTCTCGGTGGTATCGGTTTCCAGGTAGCCGCCGCGCTCTTGCGCCAGCAGCTTCAGGGAGTCCTGCGGCAGGATGCCGCGATCCCACAGCGAACCGCCAACGTCGATCTGGCTGCCCGCGTGAACCTGTCGCCGGCCGCCTGCCTGGAACGGGTGCGCAAGCTGCAGGAGGCTGGCTACATCCTGGGCTANGCGGCGCA
>NZ_BADI01000596.1:0-1670 GCF_000333555.1 Herbaspirillum sp. B65
CCGGATTGCTTGCTTACTGGCAGCCTTCGCACTCTTCGAAGCCCGGGTCGCCCGGACGCATGGTGCAGACGCGACCATCGGCTTCGATCGAAGCACCGGGTTCGGCATCACGTAGGCAGCCGATGCAGCAGCAGCCGAAGCGATCGGTGCTGCCGGCACAGCCGTACCCGAGGCCGATGCCATCGCACCCGCACCGCCGTCAACGGCCACGGCGTTCAGGGCACCCGCACGGGAAGTGGACTTCTCGGTATGGGTGGCGCCGATGGTGCGCAGGTAGTAGGTGGTCTTGAGGCCACGCAACCAGGCCAGCTTGTAGGTCTCGTCCAGGCGCTTGCCGGAAGCACCGGCCATGTAGATGTTGAGCGACTGGGCCTGGTCGATCCACTTCTGGCGACGCGAGGCGGCTTCCACCAGCCAGGACGGATCCACTTCGAAGGCGGTGGCGTAGATGTCGCGCAGGTCTTGCGGGATGCGGTCGATCTTGGCCAGGCTGCCGTCGAAATACTTGAGGTCGGCGACCATGACTTCATCCCACAGGCCGCGAGCCTTCAGGTCACGCACCAGATACTCGTTGATCTCGGTGAATTCGCCCGACAGGTTCGACTTCACGTACAGGTTCTGGTAGGTCGGCTCGATGCAAGCGGACACGCCGATGATGTTGGAGATGGTCGCCGTCGGGGCGATGGCCACGCAGTTCGAGTTGCGCATCCCATGTTCGGCGATGCGGGCACGCAGGGCAGCCCAGTCCAGGGTCTCGGTGGTATCGGTTTCCAGGTAGCCGCCGCGCTCTTGCGCCAGCAGCTTCAGGGAGTCCTGCGGCAGGATGCCGCGATCCCACAGCGAACCGCGGTAGGAGGCGTAACGGCCGCGCTCTTCAGCCAGCTCGGTCGAGGCCATGTAGGCGTAGTAGCAGACGGCTTCCATGGAGCGATCGGCAAATTCGACAGCGTCCATCGAGGCATACGGCACGCGCTTGATGTGCAGGCAGTCCTGGAAGCCCATGATGCCCATGCCCACCGGACGGTGACGCAGGTTGGAATCACGCGCCTTCTTGACGGCGTAGTAGTTGATGTCGATGACATTGTCCAACATGCGCATGGCGGTGCGGATGGTCTTTTGCAGCTTGGCATGGTCCAGCTCGCCATTGACCAGGTGCGCCGGCAGGTTCACCGAACCCAGGTTGCAGACCGCGATTTCGCTGTCGTTGGTGTTCAGGGTGATCTCGGTGCACAGGTTGGAGCTGTGGACCACGCCCACGTGTTGCTGCGGCGAACGGATGTTGCAGGGATCCTTGAAGGTGATCCACGGGTGGCCGGTTTCGAAGAGCATCGACAGCATCTTGCGCCACAGGTCGTTGGCGGGCACCTTCTTGAAGAGCTTCAACTCGCCACGGGCGGCCTTGGCTTCATAGGCGGTGTAGGCTTCTTCGAAGGCACGGCCGAACTTGTCGTGCAGGTCCGGGGTGTCGGAGGGCGAGAACAGGGTCCACTCGCCCTTTTCCATCACGCGCTTCATGAACAGGTCGGGAATCCAGTTCGCGGTGTTCATGTCGTGGGTGCGGCGGCGATCGTCGCCGGTGTTCTTGCGCAGTTCGAGAAATTCCTCGATGTCCATGTGCCAGGTTTCCAGGTAGGCGCAGACCGCGCCCTTGCGCTTGCCGCCCTGGTTGA
>NZ_BADI01000595.1:0-1914 GCF_000333555.1 Herbaspirillum sp. B65
TTCCGCTTCTTCCGCTTCGAATCGGCCGATGGCCGCCCGCTGCAGCCGACCAGCGTGATCGTCAGCCGCAAGGTCATCGAGGCACCGCGCCAGGTGGCCGAGGCCTTGCACCTGAAGACGCACGCCCGGGTGATCGAACTGCTGCGCCTGCGCAAGGTGGATGGACAACCGGTACTGGCCGAGAACATCTACCTGTGTGCCCAGCGCTTCAAGGCGCTGGCGGGGAAGGCACCGGAGGATTTCGGCGATCTGCTGTATCCCCTGTATGAGCGCGAATGCGGGCTCATCGTCGCCTCGGCGCGTGAAACCCTGACGGTGGAAACGGTGACGGCGGCGCAGGCCAAGCTGCTGGGACTCAAGGAAAAGACGCCGGTAGTGGTGATCGAACGCATCGCCTTCGGCTCGGATGGTGCGCCGCTGGAGTGGCGACAATCGCGCGGGGCGGGGAGCAAGTTCAGGTATAGCGCGGAGATACGCTGAGCCGGCTTACGCGCGTATCAATCCAAGAGGGGATCATCACCGGCTCTCTCATCCGCACTTGCGCAATTACTTTGCGGGCCTTCGCGTACGCACGGGCCTGGCCGGCTCCTGCATGGAGAACGCCGAACCAGCGTGTGGCGCGCGGGTTGATTCATTGCGCAACTCACCCAGCAAACCCGGATGATTGCGCAGCAGCCGCAGCAGCAGCACCAACGCACGAGGCGGCTTGATCTTGCCGGCCTCGTAGCGATTGAAGGCATTGACGCCCCCGCCGAACAGCAGACTGGCCTCGCGCTGGCCCAGGTGCAATGCCTGGCGCGCAGCAATGATTTCCTCCGGATCGATCAATCCCGCATTGACCGTCTTGTTGAAAGCCAGGGCTTCGGCCGAGANTCGTTCTTCTTTCGCGGGGTCCGGCAGGCATTCTCCGCAACGCGGACAGTACTGCCCGCTGACAGCAGCAATGATCGGGGTTCGCCTTTGTAGGCATACGGCAGGTCACGCGTGTCGCGCACCAGCACAGCACCTCCGCATTGGGGGCATTTCATGTCATTCTCCTTGAAGGATACGATCAGCACATCATCGACCACGGTCAGCTTGAGATAGAGCACGCCGTGCCGTGTCGACGGGCGGTACACGTCCTGCCAGATCCGATGATCGTCGTGCGTGGTCATGCTCTTGTAGAAGTCACGCTTGCCCAGACTGGCCACGATGGCTACCATCCCCATCTCGTCGATACCCATGGCTGCAGCCCCCAGCAGTGCCGACGCCGTCTTGCGCACCCGCCCTTGGCGAACCAGTGAATGAACGACTTCCAGCTTGCAGTGGGGAGTGTGCTTTTCCATTTGCATTGTAACCATCTTGGTTATGATCGCCAAGCTGGTGATAGCGAAGAGGTTTGAGAAACGAGAGGAAATTCGATCACCGGGTGCGGCGGATGCCCGATGCGAAACCGCGATTCTGAAACGCACTCTGTGGTTTTGATGCACACGGACGGAAATGTCGCGCGAAACTCGTTTACTATCGTCGCTCAGCCCATCACTTCCCACACCATGCAACTGAAGCGATCCCTCATCCAGACACGCGCTGCCCTTCCGGCCGCCGGTGTCTGCCTGCGCGGGCTGAACACCAAAAAACGGCATCTCCGCTGACGGGGATGTCACGTCCCGTCCGGCGGATCGCCTGGCGGGACTGGATCGCAACATCGCCCTTCTTTCAGACCTCGCCCGGCGCACTGCCGGCGGAACGGCTTTCTTCAACCGTTCTTCATGAGGTACATATGCAAACTGATCGTCACCCGTCCGCTCTGCAACTCCACGTCGACGCCCAATACGCCAGCCCCTATGCCATGTCGGTCTTCGTCGCCCTGCGCGAAAAGGCCTTGCCCTTCGATCTGCACACCGTCGACCTCGACGCCGCTGCCCATCATGATCC
>NZ_BADI01000594.1:0-1625 GCF_000333555.1 Herbaspirillum sp. B65
CGTACACAGCGCCAGGGACTGGAAGCGCCGGTGGTGGCCATCCTCGATGCCAATCACAGCGATTCGGTGGAAGACAATCTCGGCATCCTCTGCGCCTGGCCGCAGGATCAGGATGCGCCCAAGCACTTCTCGGCCTTTGGCCGGCGCAGCGAACGCGGCTGTGCGCGGGATGAGCTGTTCGAGGAAGAAGAAAGCCTGAAGACCCAGGAAGACTGGAACCTGCTGTACGTCGCCGTCACGCGTGCCAAGCAGTTGCTGCTGGTGTCGGGCGTGGCCGGCACGCGTGGGGCGGGCGAGGGCGGGGTGGTGGAAGGCAGCTGGTATCAGCGTCTCTTCGCCAGCGATGCACCGGTGCGCGAGATCAGCGAGGAAGCGATACACGGTGCCGATGCCGCCGCCATCGAGGAGCAATTCTCGCTGGCGCTGTTCGATCCCAAGCCGGTACCGATGTCGCTCTTCGGCGCAGCGCAGGAGGAGGACGATGCGCTGCCCGAGGTCGATGCCGATGGTACGCTGGTCAGCACCGAGGCCATCGATGAAGGCGTGGCCCTGCATGCGCTGCTGGAGCGGCTCACGCACGGCAACGCATGGCCGCTGCACTTGCCCTCGCCGCCTGCTTTGGTGCGCTGGCTGGGCATCTCTGCGGAGATGGCACAGGTAGTGCATACGCAGGCACGCGTGGTGCTGGCACAGCCGGAGCTGGAGCGCTTCTTCAATCCGACACTGCATCGCTGGGCGCGCAATGAAATGGAGATCGTCGCTCCGTCTGGTGTCATGCGGCTGGACCGCGTGGTGATGTTCGACGATGAAGTCTGGGTGCTCGATTACAAGCGCCGCCTGCTCGAGAGCGAGCGCGCCGAGTATGCGGCGCAACTGGCACGCTATCGCAGCGCGCTCGTGTCGGTCTTTTCTGACAAGCGAATCAGGTCTGCGCTGATTACCGCTGACGGCGTGCTGACTGAGCATTGAGGCTCCCCCAACTACCTTCATGAGCTCCATGCGCTTCGGATAAGTTCCGCAAATTCAATAAACATCAGATCAGGAAGTTTAGATTTTCCGTTGTAAGATAAAAAAACTTACTCGCGCAGAGCAAGAGTGATATCTTCGGTTCTCCGGTTTTTTCGATCAGTCGTTTTTTATAAGTTTTATCGGAAATGCCGGGTCCGGTCTCACCGGGCAGCCATGCATCGCCAACTCGATCAGTTGCCCACGCTCACGCGCTCCACGCCGGCCTCTTGCATGGCCGCGTGGTATCAAGAACCTAATCGTTACAGGAGGAGATATGGAGTGGGCTCTTCCGTCTTTCACCCTCGCACAGACGCTGCAATGGAATGCCTTGCTGGTATTCGGCGGCTTGCTGCTGTTCGGGCTGATCGCGGGCTACGTTGTTTCCAAGTCCCCATGGGTGCCGCGCATCACGGGGTATCTGCTNGGTGGGTTTCTGCTGGGAGCGGGTGGCTTTCATCTGCTTTCCGGTGAAGTCCTCAAGGTCACCAACATCTTCGGCGACATCGCCGTGGCGCTGGTGGTCTATCAACTGGGCCGCTACGTCGATATCGGCTGGCTGCGGCGCGAAAAATGGTTGCTGATCACGGTGGCCGTCTCGGCCGTGCTGGGTTTTGGTT
>NZ_BADI01000593.1:0-1499 GCF_000333555.1 Herbaspirillum sp. B65
ACTGGATTGAATGATGCCGCCCCCTCGATGGAATCATGGCACCTCCGGGCATGGAAGAAATGACCGAGCAGATCAAGACCATGTTCTCGGGCCTGGGCAACCAGCGCAAGAAGGCGCGCAAGATCAAGATCAAGGAAGCCATGAAGCTGCTGATCGAGGAAGAAGCCGCCAAGCTGGTCAACGAGGAAGAACTCAAGCAGAAGGCCATCGCCAATGTCGAGCAGAACGGCATCGTCTTCCTGGATGAGATCGACAAGATCGCCACCCGCTCGCAGAACGGCAATGCCGATGTCTCGCGCGCAGGTGTGCAGCGCGACCTGCTGCCGCTGGTGGAGGGCACCACCGTCAACACCAAGTACGGCATGATCAAGACCGATCACATTCTCTTCATCGCGTCGGGTGCGTTCCATCTCTCCAAGCCTTCCGATCTGATTCCGGAATTGCAGGGACGCTTCCCGATTCGCGTGGAGCTGGATTCGCTGTCGATTGCCGATTTCGAGCGCATCCTGACCGGTACCGATGCCTGCCTGACCAAGCAGTACGAAGCGCTGCTGGCCACCGAAGGCGTGAAGATCGAATTCGCCGACAGCGGCATCAAGCGACTGGCCGAGATCTCGCATACGGTCAATGAGAAGACCGAGAACATCGGTGCGCGCCGTCTCTATACCGTGATGGAAAAACTGCTGGAAGAGATTTCCTTCACGGCGGGTGAGGCTGGTGTGGATGGGCTGCTCATCGATGCCGGGTATGTCAACGAGCGGCTGGGCGAGCTGGCCGTGGATGAGGACATGTCGCGCTACGTGCTGTAACGCGATGCTGTCATGACGCGCGCCGAGGCAAGGAGAATGTGATGGCCAACAAGACTTTGGGAACCCGGCAGAAGCTGAGTTTTCGCATCGAGCCATCGCAATCCAAGCCACGCAATCCGGTGGCGCTGGCCGCGCAGCAGCGTGCCGGAGGGGCCGGTGCGCATCGCAAGAATGCATCGGCGCAGCGTCAGCAATTGAAGTCGGAGCTGTTGAAGAAGCTGGCCGGTGATCCCAGGGAAGACAAGCAGGAGTGAGTGCAATGCATGGTTGTACAGGGATGGAAGGCGATGTTGCACCTGACCAGTCGCGTCCGCCAGAAACGTACGAAAATGTACGGATATGCGCAGCGAGTGACAACAAGTCTTGCTGGCTTGCTTAACAAGAGCCCATTGTTTGTTGCCAGCAAGATGTATCAAAATGTTAGAAATGACGAAAAGCGCCGGTAGGGATACCGGCGCTTTTTCCTTGATGCAGGCCGATAGCGGGACAGTCCTGCCGGAGCACATCCGAAAGCGGCGATAAAAAAATACAACAATTGCCTTTTCAATCTTTGGCTCCCGTCTAAAAAATGACTTCTATCGACCAAGGTGCAGTCATGGGCGACGAGAAGCATTAATGTTTGCCCATCCGACTGCAAGTGCGGATCCTCAAGACTATTTTTAGAGAAGGACGTCACATGAAAAAATCTCT
>NZ_BADI01000592.1:0-380 GCF_000333555.1 Herbaspirillum sp. B65
CCTCGGCCTTCGGCTCGCTCTTCATCCGCTTGCTGGCCAGCCGCGTGCTGCGGCGCTATGGTTTCCGTACCGTGTTGATGGTCAATGCCGTGTTTGCCGGCATCGCGCTGGCGGCCTATGGCATCTTCAGTCTGCATACGCCTTACCTGCTGATCTTCGCCATCGTCTTGATGGGCGGCGTGTTTCCGGCCTTGCAATTCACTTGCCTCAATTCGATTGCCTATGCCGACATCGACAACCGCGACGCCGGCCGTGTCACCAGCCTGGCCAGCGTGATCCAGCAACTCTCGCTGGGCCTGGGCGTGACGGTGGCCGGCATCGTGCTGCAATTGTCGAACCACCTGCAAGGCCATACCGATATCGTCGAAGCCGACTTCTGG
>NZ_BADI01000591.1:0-1725 GCF_000333555.1 Herbaspirillum sp. B65
GATGTGCCTGCCTTTTCCGCGCCAGGGCCAGTGGGCTGCGCCGTTTCGCCGCCTGGGACAGGGGCTGCTGTATCACTGGTACTGGCTGCGCGACGAAATCCTCTAAGCGGCCGATGTGGCCACCGCGTGGTGGCCTCAGTGTTCTATCGCTCCGTTCATGCAGCCGACGAGCGCCTCCGGCAACGCGGTAGCAAGGCCGCCAATGCGGCAATACCCGGCTCGATGCGCTCGGCCTGGATCGATGAAAACCCCAGCCGCAGGCAATTGAAGTGGCCCGGATCGTGCAGGCAAAATGCCTCGCCTGACTCAATCAAGATACCTTGCTCGAAGGCCGCTTGCCGCAGCAGGCGGGTGTCGATCTCCGGCGCAAAGCGTCCCCACAAGGCCGAGCCGCCATCGGGCGCAGTGAAATCCATCATCGGCAGATGCGTGCGCACGGCGGCGATGAGTAGCGCGGCACGCCGCGCCAGCTCCTCGCGCATCTGGTGCAGGAAACGGTCGTAGTGGCCGTGCGAGATGAACAGCGCCGCCGCCAGCTGATTGTTGGTGGCCGGGTGGCGGATCATCAGCCGCCGCAGCACCCGCAGGCGTACCACCACTTCAGCTGGCGCCACGATGTAGCCGATGCGCAGGCCTGGCGAAAGTGTCTTGGACAGACTGCCGATGTAGATCACCCGTCGTTCATGGTCGATGGCCTTGAGGGCAGGGGAGGGCTTGCCGGCGTATTGCATTTCGGCGTCGTAGTCGTCCTCGATGATCACGCCATCGTGATGCCTGGCCCATTCCAGCAAGGCCAGGCGGCGCTCGGTGGACAGTGTGATGCCGGTCGGACATTGGTGGCTGGGCGTGCAATAGAGGGTCTGAGCCCGGGCCAGCACGGTGGCATCGGGCTGCACGCCATCGCAGTCCACCTCCAACCCGACCAGTTGCGCACCGCGGCGCAGGAAGATGTTGCGCGCATCCATGTAGCCCGGGTCTTCCACCGCCACGGTGGAGCCCGGTGGCACCAGGAGTTCGCTCACCAGATACAGAGCCTGTTGGGCCCCCACCGTCAGCAGTACTTCGTCGCGGCGCGCGGCGATGCCGCGCCGGGGTAGCACGCGCTTGATCAACTGTTCCACCAGCGAGGCGTTATCGTGATCGATGGCATCCGGCGCCCAGCCCCGGATGGAACTGACATCCAGTGCCTGCCGGCTGCACTCGCGCCAGTCCGCAATGGGAAAAAGACTGGGATCGAACTGGCCATAGAGAAAGGGATAGCGATGGCGCTGCCAGTCTTCGGGCTTGTCCAGCCATTTGATGCCGGGCGGTTCGCTCTGCATCCTGGCCTGCCAGTTCACCGCGTGCGATGCCGCGCCTGGGTTCGGTTGCGCCATGGCTGGCGTCGGCGGTTGCTGATGCAGGTAACGTTCGCTGACGTAGTAGCCATTGCGGGGGCGGTTCTCCAGGTAGCCGTCCTCGGCCAGTTTTTCATAGACCAGTACCACGGTATTGCGCGAGATGGCCAGCATGTCGGCCAGCTCGCGGCTGGACGGCAGGCGTATGCCCGCAGCCAGGCGACCATCCAGCACCGCATCGACCAGGCGTACCCGTAACTGGCTTTGCAGGGTGGCGCCCTGGCGCTGTGGCTCGGGGAAGATCTGGTGCCACATTACTTGATGGGCCTGGTGGTCACGCACGCCTTTGCTCCGCAATCCCAAAGCCTGCGCTGTCGCAGGATTCGTG
>NZ_BADI01000590.1:0-1704 GCF_000333555.1 Herbaspirillum sp. B65
GAGATGCGCTTCCACCCGCGCCAGCTGAAGAGCCTGGTGCCGGCCGGACGGCTGGACATCGATTCGGTGGGCCTGCTGGTGCTGACCCAGGATGGCCGCATCGCCAAGCAGTTGATCGGCGAGGATTCGGCGGTCGACAAGGAATACCTGGTGCGCGTGCAATACACTCGCCCCGGCAAGCTGCCCGAAGCCGATCTCAAGCGCTTGAACCACGGCCTCATCATGGATGGCAAGCCGCTGCGCCCGGCCAAGGTGGTGTGGCAGAACGAGGATCAGTTGCGCTTTACCCTGCGCGAAGGCAAGAAGCGCCAGATCCGTCGCATGTGCGACATGGTCGGCTTGAAGGTGATCGGCTTGAAGCGCGTGCGTATCGGCGGCGTGAAGCTCGGAGAACTGCCGACCGGACAGTGGCGTTATTTGCGGCCGGACGAAAAATTCTGATCGCGTTCGCCTGAATGAAGAAACGGCCCTGATTCACATCAGGGCCGTTGTCTTTTGCAGCGTGCGAAAGGATCAGAGGAAGCGATCCAGGATCTTGCGGCTGTGCTTGTCCAGCGCCTTCTGGTCGCGGATCAGGAATTGGATGCCATGGCTGTCGGCAATGAGCAGCGCCGGTGCCGCCAGGCGGCGGATGTCTTCCTCGCCCTTGAGCGTGAAGGTGGTGGTGCCACGCGTGGTCTGCACGGTCCAATCGCTGGGCGTGGCGAAGGTGGAGACGCTGACGATGCGCTGGATCTCGGGCATGAATTCGCGGCTGGCGAGTTCTTCCTCGATCAGGCGGCGCGTCGCGGCATCCACTTGGTCCAAGGTATCGATCCAGGCCAGCTCATGGCCATCGCTGCTGACCAGGGACAGCCCGCTTTCAGGCGATGTGATCGGAAATGCACGCACCGGAATGACGTGCTCGTGCGAGCCGCCCTGGGCGTCGGTCAACACCAGACGCCCGAAAGCATTGCGCGCCAAGGTGAAGTGTTGGGCAGAATTCATCGTGGTGCTCATGGCCTTATTCGCCCTTCTCTTCTTCGCTCACCGAGACCTCGGCTTCACCCTCAGGATTGCGCGCCTGGGCCTGGTAGAGCTTGTAGTAATGCCCTTCGCGGGCCATCAGTTCTTCGTGGTTGCCGACCTCGACCACCTGGCCACGGTCCAGCACCACCAGGCGATCGGCCTTGCGCAGCGTGGACAGGCGGTGGGCGATGGCAATCGTGGTACGGCCTTGCACCAGGTTGTCCAGCGCCTTCTGGATTTCCTTTTCGGTGGTGGTATCGACCGAGGAAGTGGCTTCATCCAAGATCAGGATGCGCGGATCGATCAGCAGCGCACGGGCAATCGAGATGCGCTGGCGCTCGCCGCCCGACAGCGCCTGGCCGCGCTCGCCCACCAGCGAGTCATAACCCTGCGGCAGGCGCAGGATGAATTCATGCGCATGGGCGGCACGGGCGGCGGCGATGATTTCTTCACGCGTGGCTTCCGGCTTGCCGTAGGCGATGTTCTCGGCAATGGTGCCGAAGAACAGGAAAGGCTCCTGCAGCACCAGGCCGATGTTGCGGCGATATTCGGAGATCGGCAGCGAACGGATGTCCACGCCGTCGATGCGGATCGCCCCTTCGGAGACATCGTAGAAGCGGCAGATCAGATTCACCATGGTCGATTTGCCCGAACCACTATGGCCGAACAGGCCGATCATCTCGCCCGGCGCAATGG
>NZ_BADI01000589.1:0-285 GCF_000333555.1 Herbaspirillum sp. B65
CAGGACGTCTCCACGCTGGAAAACCCGGCCATCCTGGACCAGTTGAAGGAAGCCCAGTAAGACAATGGCACGCCCGCTTCAAGCGGGTGGCGAGCCGGCAGGGCAGGGCGCTGTGGTACGGGCGCCGGCCCTGCCGGCTTTTTTATGGTCTTTTTGGAAAAATATTGAGAAAAGACTTGGCTTCGCTGTAAAGCTTGCTATAATGCATGGCTTCGCTGAACGCGAACCCGAATCCAGGAGAGGTGGATGAGTGGTTTAAGTCGCACGCCTGGAAAGCGTGTATAG
>NZ_BADI01000588.1:0-3008 GCF_000333555.1 Herbaspirillum sp. B65
CACCTCACACCGGGTGGCGATATCGGCGTGGTCATGGGCAGCAACAACACGCGCCAGGTCATGGGCCAGGCCAACGGCATCGTCAACGGCATCAGCTACTACGTCACCGGTTCACTGGATGCCAACAACCTGGGCATCGAAAACCCCACCGGCGCTTCCTCGGCGTTGCATGACCGCACCACCCAGAGCAAGGCCTTCGGGTATTTCTCCTACCTGATCAATCCAGATACCCGCCTGAGCCTGATCCTGGCCAATACCAACAGCCACTTCCAGATTCCCAATACACCTGGGCAGACGCCGAGCTTCAATGTCGCGGGCGGCAACGTCGCCTCCGAGAACCTGAACGAAACCCAGAATGAGATCACCCGCTACGGCATCCTGTC
Source organism: Herbaspirillum sp. B65 (assembly GCF_000333555.1). Lineage (NCBI taxonomy): Bacteria > Pseudomonadati > Pseudomonadota > Betaproteobacteria > Burkholderiales > Oxalobacteraceae > Herbaspirillum > Herbaspirillum sp. B65. The sequence goes on from NZ_BADI01000588.1 coordinate 384, forward strand.
GCTGCAGGGCGTGATCGGCGAGGACATCGATTACCAGATTGCCGCCTTCAGTCGCTATACCGGCGTGAAGTTCCAGCCAGATAACCTGGGTGACCTGATGTACACCGGCGTGGCGACCCAGGTCTCGCGAGCGGGCCTGGCCAACGGTCTGCAGGCTGATGGCAGCTATCGTCTCAACGACCGCCACACCTTGCGCAGTGGCATCTCCTATACCCGCGAAACCCTGACCAACAGCGATCAATCCCTGACCTTGCCGACCGACGCCAACGGCAACCAGAGCAGCGACACACCCATTGCCATCAGCGATGGCAACCGCAAGATCACTACCGAAGTGGGGGTGTATCTGCAGGACGAATGGAAGATCAGTGACGCGCTCACGCTCAATTACGGCGCCCGCTTCGACAAGTTGAATGCCTATGTCACCGGCAGCCAGTTGAGCCCGCGCATCGGCATGGTGTATCAGCTCAATGAGCGCACCACCTTGCACGCCGGCTATGCCCGCTACTTCACGCCGCCTACCAGTGAACTGATCCCGGCCAGCACCATCAACAACTTCGCCAACACCACCGGCGCCCCACCCACCAATGGCAACGATGCGGTGCAGCCGGAGCGCTCCAATACCTATGACCTGGGCCTGAGCCACAAGCTGACCAATCATCTCACCCTGGGCGTGGATGGCTATTACAAGCAGGTCACCAACCTGCTCGATGAAGGCCAGTTCGGTTCGGCCCTGCTCTATACGCCGTTCAATTATTCGCAGGGCAAGATCTATGGTGTGGAACTGACGCTGAACTATCGCAAGGATAATCTGGCGGCCTATTTCAACCTGGCGCGCGCTACCGCACTGGGCAAGAACGTCGCCTCGAGCCAATACAATTTCGGCCAGGATGAACTCAACTACATCGCCAATAACTGGGTGCACCTGGATCACGACCAGGCGATCACGGTCTCGGCCGGGGCCTCCTATGTGGACCACGACACCACCTATAGTGGCAGCGTGGTATCGGGTAGCGGCTTGCGTAGCGGCTTTGCCAATACCGAGCACCTGCCCTATTACACCAGCATCAATCTGTCGGTGGCGCATGAGTTCAAGGATTCGCCGATCGGCGCTACGACGCTGCGCCTGAGCGCCATCAACGTACTCGATTCAGTCTATGAAATCCGCGATGGTAGCGGTATCGGGGTCGGGGCACCGCAGTATGGACAACGACGCGGGCTGTATCTGGCCATGACCAAGCACTTCTGATGAGAGAGGGCACGCGGGCTAGAACGCTCGCGTGCCGCATTTTTTGCCCTTGAATTGATCTATGCGGCTTGTGCTGCAATTTGATGCACTGTCGTTGATCCAGTCCCTTCTCCCGACAGTTTCTACTGGAGTAAGCTTGGCCTCACTGCCCTGCCTGATGGTGGAAGAAATCTTCAGTGGCAGGTCGATATCCACAGGACTTCAGGGGTAAACAATGAAAGTAGCTTCATATCAGCCTTTCCAGTCATCCAGCCAGCGGATCGAACAGGGCTACCAGGGAGATGCCGCCAAGGCATTTTCTGCCGTGCTGGCGCAAACCAGCAAACAGGCCAACGACGCCAGCCCATCGGCTGCCAGCGGGACTACCTCGGCCAATCGCAATATTTCCTCCATGACGCCGGCAGAAATGCGCAGCTTCGCCAAGGAGCTTTACAACGCGGGAAAAATCGATCTGGAAGCAATGATTAGCCTGACCCTGGTCGGGCCGATTGGCAAAGCCGGGCCGCACGGTGAATTCATTCCGTTTTCCGAAAGCGAGCGCCAGGCCATCGACAACACCCCGGTGAACTATCATCAGATCGCCGCGACCTATGTCGCACGCATCGAGAGCGATGGACGTCAGCTCGATCCCACCTCGGGCTACCAGAAATGGCGTGCGATACAGACGGCGCTGAAGAACTACCCGTCTTGAGCCCTTACGTCGTTGCAATCGCTGCAATCACTGTACCTTCACGATCACATAAGCTGTCGAGAACACCCGCCCTGCCGTGACCGTTTTGCCTGGCAGCTTTTGCAGCGTGGCCGTGAGCCGCTTTTCCACCGTGTACTGTCCCACGGGTGCCGATGACGGTGCAGGTGATGCCCGACCGGCTTGCTGCCCGGGGGCGGTGAGGCGATACCAGCCGGCATTGCGTCCCGATGGCAACGACTGCGGCAACCATTGCCCGCTCACGGATGAACTCAACCATTGCATCTGTTGATGCGTATCGGCGTCACTGAGGCTGATCCCCACGCCCTTGGCCACCGTGGGATCGGTACCGTATTGGTCCGAGAGCAGATAGCGCACGCCCCTGTCCTGATTGACGTATCCCAACAACTGCGCGGCCGCCAGTGCGCCTGGGGAGACCTGGAGTCCAAACGCGGTCTGGTTGTCGTCGGTACCCGCCGCATAGGATGGTTTGCTGTTGGTGCCTTCGTCGCAGCGAAACGACAGAGTGAATTCCACCTGCCGCGTCTGTCCCAGATCGAGCTCGGTCTCGGAGATGGTCGGGAACACCACTTCAGGTGTCACGTTCTGTACCACGCAGGAGGGCAGGATACTTAATGTGGCCCCCATGCGCATACCAAACGCGATGCCATGGCCGCGCCAAGAACAGATA
>NZ_BADI01000587.1:0-3905 GCF_000333555.1 Herbaspirillum sp. B65
ATCAGTACATGATCGATCTGTGCCCGCCGCGCCGCCAGGGCCAGCATGGCCGGGACGAAATGTTCATCATCACCATAGGCGATCAAGCCATGGGCGAAATCCTGGATCTGCACCTGGCCCTGGGCATCGCCCTCGGCGCGCAGCAGCTCGCCATCGATGGCGACTTCGCCGAACTCATTGATCAGCAAGGCCAGCCGGCGCGATTGACGACGCTGCACCAGGCCGCGCAGCAGGGTGGTCTTGCCCGCACCGAGGAAACCGGTGACCACGGTGACCGGAATTGGAGGCAATGCGGGAGGCAATGCCGAAGGCAATGCGGGCGCCAGGTCCGGGTTGAGAAGCGCCATGCTCAGGCTCCGCTCAGCGCCGCCAGTTGCGCATGAACATCCGCGAAGTCATGCGCCACCCGCGGGTAATCCAGCGGTGGACGACGCACCGTCAGCAACGGGATGCCCAGCGCGCGGGCGGCCTCACGCTTGGCCCGATAGCCGCCGGCCTCCCCCGAATCCTTGGTGACCACGCAATCGATACCCCAGTCGCGCCACAAGGCTTCATTGAACCCTTGCGAGAACGGCCCCTGCATGGCGCACAGGTGGGCGCGCGGCAAGCCCAGTTCCAGTGCGCGGCTGATGAAATCGGGGTCGGCGGTGACGCGGGCGAACCACTGGCGCGCGGGCGCGCCGGGGGCGTGCAGGAAGCTGGCCAGATCCTTGGAACCGGTGGCCAGGAAGATGCGGCGCCCCATGGCGATGGCCTTGCCGGCGGCCTCTTGCATGTCGGCGCAACTGTGGGGATCGTCCGCGGCCAGCTCGCCCGGACGTTCGTAGCGCAGATAGGCAATGCCCAGTTCCTGCGAGAGCCTCATCAACTGCTGCGACATCTGCACCGCAAACGGATGAGTGGCATCCACCAGCACCCGGGCCTGGCTGTCGCGCAGCGCCTGGCGGCGCGCTTCCACGCCTTGGCGGCCGGACCAGACCACGGCGCCCGGACAATCATCGCGCGCCAGTTCACCACCATAATCGGTGGCGGTGGACACCACCACGCGCCTGCCCTGCCCGGCCAGCTCGGCGGCCAGGGCATTGCCATCACTGGTGCCGGCGAACACCCACACCGCCTGCTGCGGCAACTGCGCCACGGCCGGTGCCTGCGCCTCCTCGCTCCAGTCATTGTAACCACGGGGCGTGAATATCCAGTCGCGCTTGCGCTGGGTGAAGCGGTTGCCGATGACAATCGAAGTCAGCATGTCGAACTGCAAGCCCGGCAATTCATCCAGCCTATGGATGGCGACCTGCTGGCCGGGACGATAGGCATTGCGCACCACGCCACACAGGGTATGCGGGGCCTTGTGCTGCAGCATCAGTTGCAGGATGCGATAGACACCCTCCTGACGTCCGGCGCTTTGCACGTTGTAGAGCACGCAGGCCAGGTCGGCCTGGGCGATGTGGCTGGCGCGCTGCTCGATCCACGACCACGGGCACAGCAGGTTGGACAGCGACAAGGTGGCGAAGTCATGCGACAGCGGCGAGCCCAGCAGCGAGGCGCAAGCATTGGCCGAGGTCACGCCGGGGATGACGTTGACATCAAAGGTATCGTCCTCGCGCATGTCGTCGAAGGCCAGCGCGGCCATGGCATAGATGCCGATGTCGCCGCTGGAGATGAGCGCCACGCGGCGCCCGGAGCGGGCCTGTTCGATGGCCAGCAAGGCGCGCTCGCGCTCTTGCGTCAGCGGCGGGGTGTGGATTTCCTTGCCCTCGATATGGGCGGCGATCCAGCGCAGATACAACTCGTAGGCGACGATGACCTCGCTCTCGCGCAAGGCCTCGATGGCGCGCGGGATGATCATCTCTTCGAAACCGGGGCCCACCGAGACCAGGTTCAATACGCCTTTTTTCTTGACTGCTTGCATCGGGTTTCCTGCAAATAAATGATTTACGGATTTTCTACAGCACTGCGCCAGCCATAGGGCATCGTCCACAATCGCCACGGTCACGCCGTCCAGTGCGCTCTTGCCCAGCAACAGCCGGCCACGCGGGCTGGCGATCAGCGCTGCCGGCTCGCACACGCCCTCCACGCCCACGTTCTGGCGCACCCAGTCCGAGGGCTTGCCGACCCAGGCGCGCTGGGCGATCTGCTCGCGCGCGATCACCCGCAAAGGCAAGCCGTGGGTGGTGCAGAAGGCCAGCAGACCGGGCTCCTCGGCCTTGATGTCGATGGTGGCCACTTCGCGCACCTGGGCCAGCGCAGCACCGGGACATTGTTCCAGCGCCTGCGTCACGGCACGGCCGATCTGCTCGGCCGAAGCCAGCTTGCGACAGCCTATGCCCAGCACCAGCGGCTTGAGCGCTTCAGTGGCAGTGGTCACCACCGGCTGCGCACCGGTCAGTTGGGCCACCCGATAAGCCAGATGATTGGCGCCCCCCTCGTGACCGGCCAGCAAGGCAATGGCAAAGCGCGCCGCTTCATCAAGCACCACCAGCGCCGGGTCACTGTGCTTGTCCTGCGGCAGGCCGTCGAGGAAGCGCACGGCGATGCCGGTGGCGCCGATCATGATCCACTGCCGATGACGCCGGTAGGCCAGCGCAAACTGCTGGCGCTGCGACAGACCGCCTTCGGCATTGAGCCAGGGTTGGTAGAGTTCACCGCCCAGACAGTCCTGCAAGTGCATGGCCAGCGCCGCCGCCTCGGCGCGCACCGGCCACAGGCCCAGGTCTGACGGGGCGACGGGCGGGTTCATGCGGCGTCCTTATTCTTCTTCACCACCCGGAACAGGTGCGTGAAATCCTTGGAATAGAGACTGGATTCGGCCACCTGCTCCTTGTTCAAGGCCGCACCGACCAGCATCATGGTGGTGAGATTCCACTCACCACGCTTGTTCTCTTCCAGCACCTTGTCGAGCCGCCCCTGATAGACGCGCTGCTCGGGCCAGGTAGCGCGATAGACCAGCGTGACGGGGGTCTCGGGCGGATAGTGCAGCAGCAGGTCGGTGACGATCTTCTTCAAATGCCGGCCGGAGAGGAAGATGCACATGGTGGCGCGGTGCGCGGCCAGCGAGGCAATCGATTCCGATTCGGGCACGGCCGAAGCACGGCCCGAGACACGGGTCAGGATCACGCTCTGCGACACTTCCGGCTTGGTCAGTTCGGCCGACACGGCCGCAGCCGCAGCGGTGAAGGACGATACGCCCGGCACCACTTCATAGGCGATACCCAAGGCATCGAGCCGGCGCATCTGCTCGGCGGTGGCGCCGTAGATGGCCGGGTCGCCCGAATGCAGGCGCACCACGTCGATGCCCTGCTCCTGCGCACGTACATAGCAGGCCTGCTGCTGTTCAAGATCAAGTGCGGCGGTATCGATGATCTCGGCCTCGGCATGGCAGTGTTCCAGCAAGGCGGTGGGCACCAGCGAGCCGGCATACAGCACCATGCGCACCTGCCCCAGCAGACGCGCGCCGCGCAGGGTGATGAGGTCGGCCGCACCGGGACCGGCGCCGACGAAATAGACTTTCATGCGTTTCCTTTCACATTCTCTTGCGGCGCGCGATGACGCAGCGCCGCACCGCTTGGCCGATCTCGATGGTGGCAAAGCGCAGGAAAGGTTGCTCGGCATTGGGGATGACGCTGAAGTCGGGCCAGATGTGCCAGTTGAAGATGTGCTTGCGGATGATCTCCAGTGTCGGCGCGGTGGCGTACATGGTCAGCGGGGTGCTGCGCAGGTCGCCCACGCTATCGATCATCAGCGGCAGACAGGCGATGTGATCCAGATGGGCGTGCGTGATGAAGACGTGATCAATGGCCGTCAGTTGCGCCAGCGACAGGTCGCCCACGCCGGTACCGGCGTCGATCAGGATATCGTCATCGATGAGCAGGGAAGTGGTGCGCATACCATTGCCACCGATGCCCCCG
>NZ_BADI01000586.1:0-1180 GCF_000333555.1 Herbaspirillum sp. B65
TTCGCTGACCAGGTCGGCTTGTTCGATCAAAGCCTCCGGTGCATGACGGCCGGTCACCACGATGTGCAGCATCTCACGCCGGGCGGCAAAGGTGCGTAACACCTCCTCAAGCTCCAGATACTGGTACTTGAGCACGATATTGAGTTCGTCCAGGATCACCATGTCATAGCTGGGGTCGCCGATCATGCGCACTGCCTCGGCCCAGCCGCGTGCAGCGGTGCGCATGTCGGCGGCGCGGTCCTGGGTATCCCAGGTATAGCCTTCGCCCACCACGTGGAAGTCGCAATTGGCGTGACTGCCCAGGAAGTCGCGCTCGGCGCTGTAGAGCGCGCCCTTGATGAACTGCACCACCCCCAGCTTCATGCCATGGCCGAGGATGCGCATCCCCATGCCGAAGGCGGCGCTGGACTTGCCCTTGCCGGTACCGGTGTTGACGATCAGCAAGCCCTTTTCCAGTTGGGCTGCGGCCTTCTTCTTTTCGAAGCCTTCCTTGTGGCGCTGGGTCATGCGCTTGTGCGATTGGGGATCGGTTTTCACGATGTTCTTTCCTGATGCTGCCAGATAATCATTTCCACTCGGTCGCCGTCAGCGCCGAGAGCAGTTGCGCCACACGGGCGCGGCTGGGATGGTAGCCGATAAAGACCAGTTCCGAGCATTGCGTACCGAACTTGCCCGCCTGGGCCTCGGCCACCACCACCCGCGCGCGCACGGCTTGCAGCAGTTGCGCCCGCTCGCTGCCCGTGGCAATGAAGCCCTTGGTGCGCAGGATGGGCTGGTCCAGCGCCGCCGCCACCACGGCGCGGCGCAAGGTGTCGCCATCCTGGCGCTGCTCGCTGCGCAGCGTGAAGGATTGCCAGCCCGGATCCTGTTCGTGAAAGTGCTTGTGGGTGGACAGCCCGTGGCTGTGCGCCCCCAGCCCGGAATGGGCGTGGCCGTTGAAGCGCCATTGGTCGGCGGCCACCGTGGCGCGCTCGCCGGGCATGGCCACCGGCGTGTAGTGATGATGCACGGTCGCGCCCGCCTGGTGCAGCCGCAAGCCCAGGGCCAGGCGGATGTCCAGCCGGGCGTCGTAGGCCAGTTCCCAGAAGCGCACATTGGGTGCCAGCGCGCGCACGGTATGTTCGGCCTGNCACAGCGGCGCTTTCTCCCATGCATCGATCTTGTTCAAGAACACCACGTC
>NZ_BADI01000585.1:0-397 GCF_000333555.1 Herbaspirillum sp. B65
CTGGCCGACCATGAGCAATGCCGCCGCCCGCGAAGAGATGGCGCGCCAGCAGGCGATCGCCGCAGAGCGGGCAAAGGCACTCGGCGCGGATCGCTGATTTTTCAGGAAGCTTCATATCGGCCGCCGACCTCGGGCGGCCAACCGACGTCAGCCTGCTAAAATGGCGGGCTGAACGCCTTTACTGTCACCGATGTTGTCTGTCCGGCAACGATCTTGCCTGGTGCAGGGCGACCAGATTGTTCATACAAGAAAAAAACCGGGGGTAGCGGCGCTCAGAGCGTGTATTCGCTCACCAGATGCGTATAGCTGATCCAGGCGGTAGCCAGCAGGCTGTACAGGGCAACGAAGATAATGGCCGCAATCAGTGGCAGTTTCATGATGACACCTTGTTGGCGCG
>NZ_BADI01000584.1:0-1143 GCF_000333555.1 Herbaspirillum sp. B65
ATCTGCTTGCCGGCGTGCGACAGGGCTTGCGGGATGGCGATGCAGGTATCGCCCCAGGCTTGCGCCGAGACCAGTGGCAAGGCTTCTTCGCGGCGGCCTTCGAAGGACAGCAGGTGCGCGGCCAGGCGGGTGCAGATCACCAGTGTGGCTTGCCAGCCTTCTCCGGTTTGGGCAACTGCTGCTTGTGCAGTTTCTTCACCAGGCCATACACGGGCAAAAGCGATCACGTGGCGCGCCAGCTTGCCGTGGGTGGACAGCGGGATGTATCTCCCGGCGCTGAACAAAGCTTCATGTTGGCGCCGATACTGCAATACCGAGTGGATCAATTGCTGCTTGGCGCTGCCGCTCTGCCAGTCGCGCAGCGATACAGGACGGCTGACGGCGTCGGCCAGGCGTCGTTCGCGCAGGGCGAAATCGACCGGACGGCGATTGTCCGGGTCGACCATGCTCAGATCCCATAACTCGCTGCCCTGGTAGAAGTCCGGCACACCCGGCGTGGCCAGTTTCAGCATGGTCTGCGTCAGGCTGTTGATGGCGCCCAGCGGGGCCAGCCGGCGCACGAACTCTTCCAGTTCGGTGAGGAAGGGATGGTGGCGCGGGTCCAGCCCCGGATCGCACAGCAAGGCACGGGTGAAACGCTCGCAGGCGGCTTCGTAGTCGGCCTGGGGTGCCACCCAGTCGCTGCGCCGCTTGGCTTCGCGCAGGGCTTTGCGCTGCCACTGGATGACGCGCTCGGCCAGTTGCTCCAGGGCGCTGAGGTCGTCATCCCCGGCCCTCATGCCATCGGGCCAGGCACCGACCAAGGTCTGGTACAGCAGGCATTGGTCCAGCGCATCGATGCCACCCTGCGCCCCCGCCGTGGCGGCCACGATGGGGGCGTTCAACTGATGCCAGTGACGCAGTACGGTGGCCCATTCCTCGGCGATCTCGGAGAGTGCCGCCAGGCGCATCCGGGCATCTTCGCCGCGCTTGTGGTCATGGGTGGCGGTGGCCAGCAAGCTGTAGGGACTCTGCTGGGCGCGCCGCCCGGCCAGTTGATGAAAGCCTGCGACCGACAGGGCCAGATGAGCCGGCTCGGCGCCGACTTCGTTGCGCGAGAGCAGACGGCCGTAGCGATAGAAGGCCGTGTCTCCATCGACTGGC
>NZ_BADI01000583.1:0-912 GCF_000333555.1 Herbaspirillum sp. B65
TTTCATCGACATCGCCGAACGTGGCGGCGTACTGGATGTCCTGCTGCTCAAGTTGCTCGACACGGTGGCCGCCACCCTGCGCCACTGGCCCCCGGAGCTGCGCCTGGCGATCAACCTGTCGCCCTGCCAGTTCCTCGACGGCAGCCTGCTGGACCGTCTGGCCGCCGTGATGCATCAGCATGGCCTGCCCATGTCGCGCCTGCAGCTGGAGATCACCGAGACCGTGCTGGTGCAGGACCACGAGCGCACCTTGCAGACCATCCTGGCCGCACGCCAGGCCGGGGCCAGCCTGTCGCTGGATGATTTCGGCACCGGCTATTCCAGCCTGACGCGCCTGCAATCCTATCCCTTCGACGAGATCAAGATCGATGCCAGTTTCGTACGCACCATGGACCAGAACCCGGACAGCTTTCGCATCGTGCTGGCGGTCGCGGGCCTGGGCCAGAGTCTCAAGATGCACGTGGTCGCCGAAGGCATCGAGACTGAACACCACGCCCATCTCCTCAAGCGCATGGGCTGCGAATTCGGGCAAGGCTTCCATCTCGGCCGTCCTGCTCCGCTGGCCGATGCGGCACGGCTGATCGGCGAGCGCGGCGTGTGGTCGCGCCTCAGCGCCGGGATCGATACCTCGCCCTTCCAGCGCTGGCACCAGCTCGATTCGCTCTATCGCAGCGCGCCGGTTGGCCTGTGCTTCCTCGATCCCTTGCTGCGCGTGGTCAGCGCCAATGCCATGATGATCGACCTGCTCGGTGGCTATGCCGGCAGCGAGCTGGAGGGCAGCCCGGTCATCGACCTGCTGAACCGCAGCGAACATCGCCCGCTGCTGCAGATGGTGGCCGAGGTGGTCGACGGTGCGTGTCCTGCCGCCACGGAATTCTTCAATTCGCGCACCGGCCGCACCTCGTTGCTGGC
>NZ_BADI01000582.1:0-968 GCF_000333555.1 Herbaspirillum sp. B65
CATCACCCTCGGCCTGCCCCTGATCCGCACCTCGGTCGATCACGGCACTGCCCTGGACCTGGCCGCCGCCGGCCTCGGCCACGCCGATCATGGCAGCCTGTGCGTAGCCATCCGTGCCGCTGCCGACATGGCACGCCGCCGGGCCGCCGCCTGATATTGCAAGAACCCACTGGAACCACCATGAAACACATCCCGCGCAAACGCTTCGGCCAGAACTTCCTCACCGATGACGTGGTGCTGCACGACATCATCCGCTCCATCGCGCCCGCCGCCGACGATGCCATGGTCGAGATCGGCCCGGGCCTGGCGGCCATGACTGCGCTGCTGCTGGAAGAGTTGCGCCACCTGCACGTGGTGGAACTGGACCGCGACCTGGTCGAGCGCCTCAAGAAACGGTTCAGCGCCGAGCGCCTGACCGTGCATTCAGCGGACGCCCTCAAGTTCGACTTCGCCAGCATCCCGGTGCCGGAAGGCCGCAAGCTGCGCGTGGTCGGCAACCTGCCCTACAACATTTCCAGCCCCTTGCTGTTCCACCTGGCCGAGATCGCCCCGCAGGTGCAGGACCAGCATTTCATGCTGCAGAAGGAAGTGGTCGAACGCATGGTCGCCGAACCGGGCGGCAAGGCCTATGGACGCCTGTCGGTGATGCTGCAGTGGCGCTATCACATGGAGCTGCTGTTCGTGGTGCCGCCGACCGCCTTCGATCCGCCGCCGCAGGTGGATTCGGCCATCGTGCGCATGATCCCGCTGGCGCAGCCCATGGCCTGCGAGCAGGCCTTGCTGGAGCAGGTGGTCACCAAGGCCTTCTCCCAGCGCCGCAAGGTGATCCGCAACTGCGTGGCGGGCCTCTTCACGGAAGACGAATTGCGCCAGGCCGGCGTCGATCCGCAGGCGCGTCCGGAAGCGGTGCCGGTGGAACAGTTCGTGGCCCTGGCAACCTGCTGGCGCGCGCCAGGCCTGAAGCTCGT
>NZ_BADI01000581.1:0-7005 GCF_000333555.1 Herbaspirillum sp. B65
GCTGCGTTTGACACGCTGGCGTTTTTTTTGGTGTCGCGCCTGCTCCCGTAGTCGAATCTTCCTGCGCCATTGCGCGGGCACTACCGGAGGGGCGTCGCCAAGATAGCTGAAGCGCTGCATAGGTGAGGGGATGCAGCAGTTCAGCTGGTGCCGAATTCATTAGCGCAAGCCACAGGCGGCTTGTGCCGATGAATAGCTCGCCCGCGTCATCGCGATGTCGCGTGCGGGTTGCTTATATCAAGCTTGATTTTTTCCATTCACGTGAAGAAGGAGAAACAAAATGGCAACAGCAGCAAAGAAGACCGCGGCCAAGAAGCCGGCGGCAAAGAAGGAAAAGGCGGTCGCCGCCAAGGAAACCACGAAGAAGGTAGCAGCGCCCAAGGCCGCCGCCGCCAAGAAGACCGTGGCCAAGGCCGCCGCCAAGCCGGCAGCTGCCAAGAAGGCAGCAGCTCCGAAGGCCGCAGCCGCCAAGAAGGTTGCAGCTCCGAAGGCAGCAGCGAAGAAGGTTGCAGCACCGAAGGCAGCCGCCAAGAAGGTTGCAGCTCCGAAGGCCGCCGCCAAGAAGGCAGCAGCTCCGAAGGCCGCAGCCGCCAAGAAGGTTGCAGCACCGAAGGCAGCAGCGAAGAAGGTTGCAGCTCCGAAGGCCGCCGCCAAGAAGGCAGCAGCTCCGAAGGCCGCAGCAGCGAAGAAGGTTGCAGCACCGAAGGCAGCAGCGAAGAAGGTTGCAGCTCCGAAGGCTGCCGCCAAGAAGGCAGCAGCTCCGAAGGCCGCAGCAGCGAAGAAGGTTGCAGCACCGAAGGCCGCCGCCAAGAAGGTCGCAGCACCGAAGGCCGCCGCCAAGAAGGCAGCAGCTCCGAAGGCAGCCGTTGCCAAGAAGGTTGCAGCTCCGAAGGCAGCAGCAAAGAAGGTCGCCGCTCCCAAGGCAGCAGCTCCGAAGGCCGCCGCAGCTCCCAAGGCCGCCGCCAAGAAGCCCGCCGTCAAGAAGGCAGCAGCTCCCAAGAAGGCCGCCGCCAAGCCGGCAGCTGCCGCAGCAGCACCGGCCGCCAAGACCGTGCTGAACCCGGCCGCTGCATGGCCGTTCCCGACCGGCGCTGGTCGTCCGTAATCTGGGCGCGCGTCTAGTCTGATCCCCTCAGACTGAAGGCCGCTGTATGGCATTGCGCCATGCAGCGGTTTTTTTATGTCCGCAGGTTTCGCGGGTTTGCTCTGGCAATTCCGTGCAATGGCACAATATATGAATGCCTGGCCGTCCTCGCACGCGGCGCTTACGTTTGATCTGGTTGTGTCGCGGCGGTCGCGGTGATTGCGCCCAAGCCGCTTGCCCTCTAGTATGTGCCCTGCCTCTCACTGATGGAGATCCCTGTGCTGCTGAGTATTTTCACGATGATCGTCAACGCTGTTGCCAGCATCCTGGCCGGCGTCATGCTGCTGCGTTTCTGGATGCAGGTGGTGCGCGTGCGTCCGCCGCAATCGGTGGGGCAGTTCGTCTACCAGCTCTCGGACTGGCTGGTGCGTCCGCTGCGTCGGGTGATGCCTGGCGGCAGCTACGACTGGGCCAGCCTGGTGGCGGCATTCCTGATCGTCTTGCTGTCCATTATCGCCATCCTCGGCTGGCAGAGCGGATTCGATTTCAGGCTCATCTTCATCGTCGCGCTGGAGCGCTTCTTCGAATGGATCTGCTATGGTTTCATGGCCACGCTGATCATCGAAGCCGTCTTCAGCTGGGTCAATCCCCATGCGCCGCTGGCCCCCTTCGTGCGCGCCTTGAACGATCCCCTGCTGCGTCCGCTGCGCCGTATCATCCCGCCCCTGGGTGGTGTTGACCTGTCGCCACTGGTGCTGTTGATCCTGTTGCAGATTGCCGTGCGGGTGGTCAGCGGGTTGCTGTTCGCCGGATTCTGAGCTCCTCCCCAGCATCTCGCCAAGACGAAAAAAGAGCCGGATGATGTCCGGCTCTTTTGCTTTGTTCCCTCGGCAACGAGGCTGCGCACGCTCAATGCTTCTGCTTGGCCGACCATTGCTCCAGCGCCTGCAGGGTGTTCTCCACATGCTTTTCCGGATTCATGTCGGTGTATTCGTAGAGGATGGCATGGTCCGGCGTGATGACGTAGGAGGTGCGGCTGGCGTAGCCGGTGACCTTCAGGAACTGCGCGTCGTAAGCCTTCATGATCTTCTTGTCGACGTCGGCGGCCACCGCGAATTTGCTGCGGCATTCGCTGACCGAGAACTTGTTGAGCGTCTCGATATTGTCGCCCGAGACCCCGATGACGGTCGCCCCCAGAGCCTGGTAGCGATCCACTGCCTCGGCGAAGAGATGCGCTTCGATGGTGCAGCCGGTGGTGAAGGCAGCCGGATAGAAGTACAGCACCACCGGACCTTTCTTCAAGGCGTCCGCCAACGAGAAGGTCGAGACCTGCCCACCCAGTGAGCTGGGGGCAGAGAAGTCAGGCGCCTTGTCGCCGGGTTTGAGGGCGGCCAGCGCGGCCTGCGAGCACAGCGCCGCGCCCAGCAGGGCCGATGCTGCGCACAGCCGGCGCAGGCGCCAAGCGAAGGAAGATGCATTGTTCGGCATGGCCAATCTCCTTGGTAGGTCTTGCAGGTCGCGTCGCGCTACCCGCTGATGCCCATCAGCCGAAGCGATAGCCGAAGGCCTGATGGAAGCGTTCTTCGATTTCCGCCTGGGTCGGTGCATGATTCTGCGGTCCTTGCGAGGCGATCTTGATGGAGCCCATCAGGCTGGCCAGGCGGCCCGTGGTTTCCCAGTCATAGCCTTCGGTGAGACCATGCAGCATCCCGGCGCGGAAGGCGTCGCCGCAACCGGTGGGGTCGGCGATCTTGGCAGCCGGCACGCAGGGGATGGCGTGATGCTTGCCGCCGACGAAGATGTCGGCACCCAGCTCGCCACGGGTGACCACCAGCGCCGTGACGCGCTCGGCGATCTGTGCCAGCGACAGGCCGGTGCGGGCCGTCAGCAGTTCGGCTTCGTAGTCGTTGACGGCCACATAGGTGGCCAGGTCAATGAAGTTGGTGAGGTCATTGCCATCGAACATGGGCATCCCCTGACCCGGATCGAAGATCAGCGGGATGTTCAGCTCGGCAGCCTGCTGGGCGTGCTGCAACATGCCGTCGCGGCCATCGGGGGCGACGATGGCGAACTTGACCGCGCCGGCATCGGCCACCTTGTTCTCATGCGACCAGGTCATGGCGCCGGGGTGGAAAGCCGTGATCTGGTTGCTGTCGGCGTCGGTGGTGATGAAGCATTGAGCGGTGAACGAGGATTCGATCTGGCGTACGCAGCGTGTGGAAATTTCCAGGGCGGCCAGGCGCTCCATGTAGGGTGCGCTGTCCAGGCCGACGGTGGCCATCACGATGGGTTGGCCACCCAGCAGCTTGAGGTTGTAGGCGATGTTGCCGGCACAGCCGCCGAACTCGCGGCGCATGGTCGGCACCAGGAAGGAGACGTTGACCTTGTGCAATTGGTCGGCCAGCAGCGCTTCAGCGAAGCGGCCCTCGTATTGCATGATGTTGTCGTAGGCGAGGGAACCGCAAATCAGGGAGCTCATGGCGTGGTCGTTGGAAATGAGTGAAGGATGCCGCATTGTAGAAGAAAAGCGGCAGGCAGTCTGGAATGGGCGAGAGCGCTTGCCGGCAGCGCCCGGCGATCAGGGATAGAACAGGTAGATACGGTAGCCCGACACCAGCGCATCCTTGAGCTCGAAATTGAGCTTGATCTGCTGCTCGCTCTCGGGTCCGAAACCGTTATCGGCCTGGGTCGGATCGGCCAGGTAGTCACGCGGGCGGAATACCCGGCGCACCACGGCCTTCTCATCATCGTTGTTGAGGGTGAGCTCGATATCCGGCCAGGCCTGGGTGGTGCTGCTGCGATTGCGCATCACCACCGTGAGCGCATACACATTCTGGCTGGGCGGCACGACCTGCAGCTCGTTGGCTTCCAAGGAAAGGCGGTCGATCTCGGTGGGCAAGCCGACCGTGCAATGCAGGCTCACGCACATGCCGTTGAGCATGGGGCGCAGTTGCGGCACGGCGGCCGCCAGCGGGTTGCGCCAGTAGTAGAGCGATTGCAGCAGCAGCACCGGCACCATCGCGCCGGCCAGCACCATCATGACCATTTTCGTCATATGGCTGAGGCGTGCCTTGCGCTGGGCACGCCTGACGAAGCCTGGTTCCTCGGCCTCGTCGCTGTCCTCGAATTTTTCTTCACTTTCTTCATCCTGCGCTTCTTGCCGGCGCAATGGCGGCTCATGCAGGACCGGTTCATCGTCGATGCGAAACACCGCCGCCACGTCGGGTGGTGCCAGCACATCCTCGGGCTCGGCCGAGGAGCGACGCAGTAGCGCACCGCTGTCCGGGGCCTCGTCCGGCGAGGTGGCCAGCGTGGGGGGCGCAGCAGGATCGTCGTCATCCCACTTGTTTTTATCCACAGGCTCGGCCGGCTTGAGCGATGCGCCCAGGTCGGGGATATAGCCGGGGCTGCTGGGGGAGCGAAACACCTTGGGTTCGGCGATCACGGGAATGGCAGGCACCACGGGCGCGGGTTTGGCTGCTACCGGTGCTGGTGCATTGACCTCGGGCACGGCTGCCTGCGAGCGGGCATCGGGGAGAACCGGCGGGGCGGCGACAGGGGAGGCTCGCGGTACGGAGGCGGCAGCAGCGCTGGCAGGGGCTGGCGCGGGTGCCGCCGCTGCCCTCATCGCGGGTCTGGCCACGCCCGCTTGGGCCTTGCTACCGGGAGCGGGTTGGTAATGGCCATCGGCGATGCTGGCCTCGACCAGGAATTCGTTGCCGTTGAAGACCTCGCGGCAACTACCGCAGCGGACCAAGCCGCCGCGCAGTTTGAGCTGGTCGCTGGCGACCCTGAAGATGGTCAGGCAGTGCGGGCACTGGGTCGCCAATGCCATGGATTACTCCGGCAGGTGGCCTGCCAGGGCCACCCAGCCTTCATGTTCGGCCCACACGGTCAGGGCGATGTAGGGCGCGTAGGTGGCGATGACTTCCTGCGCCTGGCGATCCAGCACGCCCGAGAGCACCAGCGAGCCACCGGCGCGCACGCGGCCGGCCAGCATCGGGGCCATCAGTTGCAGCGGACCGGCCAGGATGTTGGCCACCACCACGTCGAAGCGCTCGCCTTCCGGGTGGGCCTGGGCGAAGGCTTCGGGCAGGTAATAGGTGGCCGTGCAGTGGTTGCGTTCGGTATTGTGCTGGGCCGACTCCAGTGCCTGCGGATCGATGTCCACCCCGATCACCTGGGGTACCCCGATCTTGGCGGCCACCAGCGCCAGGATGCCCGAGCCGCACCCATAGTCCAGCAGCGTCTGGGCCTGGGTGGCATTGGCTTCCAGCCACTCCATGCACAGCCGGGTGGTGGGATGGCTGCCGGTACCGAAGGCCAGGCCCGGGTCCAGCTCCAGCACCAGGGCATCCGGGTCAGCGGGTGCCTCGTGCCAGCTCGGCACCACCCAGATGCGCTGACCGATGTGGATGGGCTCGAACTGGGATTGCGTCAGGCGCACCCAGTCCTGCTCTTCCACGTTGCGGGTGGCAAAGGGCAGGGCATAGTCCAGGCCGATGGCCTTGGCGGCATCCATGACGATGGTGGCGTGGTCGGCATCCGTGCCGGCCAGCGCCACCACGCGGCTGCGATCCCAGGCGGCGGTTTGCGGCTCCATGCCGGGCTCGCCGAAGAGCGGACGTTCGGCCTCGGTGCCTTCGTCCGCATCTTCCACCGACACCGACAGGGCGCCAGAGTCCATCAGGGCGTCGGACAATGCCTCCGCCTCTTCCCGCGCCACTTCGATGACGATTTCTACCCAAGCCATGCTGGTCTGCCTTTGCTGATGTTGCTGTTTTTGCTGATGAGGTGCTGCGGTATTGCTTACTTCTTGACCGGCTTGTCGGCTTCCGAGGAAGCCGGACGTTCCGACAACTTATGTTCCAGATAATGGATATTGGTTCCGCCTTCGAAGAAGCGCGCATCGACCATCAGTTCGCGGTGCAGCGGGATGTTGGTCGAAATGCCTTCCACCACCATTTCCGACAGCGCGATCTGCATCCGGCGGATGGCTTGTTCGCGGGTGGAACCATAGGCGATCACCTTGCCCACCATGGAATCATAGTTGGGCGGCACGAAATAACCCGAATAGGCGTGCGAATCGACGCGGATGCCAGGACCGCCCGGCACGTGCCAAGCCGTGATGCGACCGGGCGAGGGGATGAACTTGAATGGATCCTCGGCGTTGATGCGGCACTCGATGGCGTGACCCTTCAGTTCGATGTCGCGCTGGCGATAGCGCAGCTTTTCGCCGGCGGCGATGCGGATCTGTTCCTGCACGATGTCCACACCGGTGATCATTTCGGTCACCGGGTGTTCCACCTGCACGCGGGTGTTCATCTCGATGAAGTAGAACTCTTCATTTTCGTACAGGAATTCGAAGGTACCGGCGCCGCGATAGTTCATCTTGCGGCAGGCTTCGGCGCAGCGTTCGCCGATCTTTTCGATGATCTTGCGCGGGATGCCCGGTGCTGGCGCTTCCTCGATCACCTTCTGGTGGCGACGCTGCATGGAGCAGTCGCGCTCGCCCAGCCAGATGGCTTGCTTGTGTTCGTCGGCCAGGATCTGGATTTCCACGTGACGCGGATTTTCCAGGTACTTCTCCATATAGACTTCCGGATTGCCGAAGGCGGCACCGGCTTCGGTCTTGGTCATGGTCACGGCATTGATCAGCGCGGCTTCGGTATGCACCACGCGCATCCCGCGACCACCGCCGCCACCAGCGGCCTTGATGATGACCGGATAGCCGATCTTGCGGGCGATCTGGACGATTTCCTTGGGATTGTCCGGCAGCGCCCCTTCCGAACCCGGCACGCAGGGCACGCCGGCACGGATCATGGCCTGCTTGGCCGAGACCTTGTCACCCATCATGCGGATGTTTTCCGCGCGCGGGCCGATGAAGACGAAGCCGGACTTTCCACGCGCTCGGCGAAATC
>NZ_BADI01000580.1:0-1876 GCF_000333555.1 Herbaspirillum sp. B65
GTATTTGAAAGGGGCCCGCATGATTCGAAGGCCCGACGTCATAACCGTTCTGATCCCTACTAAGCCGCCACGGCAGGAAAACATTAAGCAGGTCGTAGAGATAAAATTTCCGCCTGACACGCTTACTCGTGCCCAAGGCGACGCCTACGTAGAAATCGCTGGCGATAAAAATAAGCTGTGGGAAATTGGGCCTGAAAATTGTGATTGCAATCACCCTGAGCCGGAAGAATCAAAAATTCCGGTCGAAGAACTTGGTGTAGCAGCTACTGCATTAAGGCTGCTCTATATGCTGGTGACAAAGCGCCCGCCGCCGGGTGGGGTCCCAGCGCCGTCTTTCTAGGATACTTATGAGTGACTTACCATTTGACCCCATTCAATTAATGCGCGATCACCCGGAAAGGATGCGTATTCCGGGGGGGCTACTCACTAAACAAGGTGCGCAAGATTATGTTGGATCAGTTCCTGCAATTACCGGGACGCTATTTTTTTATCACGCGCATTTGCCTGATGTGCGTGAGGCGAT
The DNA here is from genome assembly GCF_000333555.1 of Herbaspirillum sp. B65. Lineage (NCBI taxonomy): Bacteria > Pseudomonadati > Pseudomonadota > Betaproteobacteria > Burkholderiales > Oxalobacteraceae > Herbaspirillum > Herbaspirillum sp. B65. Next base: position 524 of record NZ_BADI01000580.1, read on the forward strand.
TTGTTCTTGTTTTGATGAGTATTCCGCTATCGCGAAAGATCATCTGACTTGGCTTTTAAGGGAAGAGCCTCCATCAGGTCCGGATAGGTTCCCATACCGCGATGCTCCGCCATTGCGCGGCATGGTTAAGCAAATGAATGAAAATGATCTCATGAGCTTTGTTTATACGAGCGGCAGTCAGCCGTTTGACGCCGGCGATTGGGAATTTCAGGTATTTGGGCGGCGTGGCTGGGAAGCCAAAATGAAGTCTAGAGGAACCTCCGTATTAAGATTCAGCCTGCCTTTGCTTTTTGTCGAAGAGAATCCGACTGCTTTCCAAAAATTGTTTGTTAGCTTTGCTCGTCGTCTAAATGCGATACATGGATATGGGGGATATGGGCTCGTCCTCTCTGCTCTTCGTGAAGAAAAAAATCAGCCCTTCGAAGCTTATCTTTCGGAAAAGCTAAAGGGATTTGATGCAGGCGATCCCGTTGGCGGTTCCCGTCATGCAAAGGAAGGCATTAAGACAGTTTCTTGGCTTACAGCGGTAAATTATGAAATGGTGAAGCAAGTTGGCGGGATTACGACTATTCGATCAGAACTGCCGATGGATTGGTTCGCGATATACGGTTACGGTAACGGCTTAATTGTTCAAGCTGGTCCTAAGCCCAATGCTGCGCCGACAGATCAGCCAATGCCCGCTAGTTTGGTGCTGTCAAACTTTTTGTTTAAGGAAGTTCGCTCGTCTCGGGTTAGTTTGCACAATACATCGGTAGATGGGGAGCCGCGACTGATCGGTTGGGCTGCGGACCAATGGCTAAAGCGCTTTGATATAGATGAATCGCAATTGATCTCTTACAAGGCAAAACTACTAGATGAACCTAAGCTTACTAAAGAAAGTACTTTAGCGGATAGGGCGGCGCAGTGATGGTACGGTTGACCGCCGTTGGCCTTTTATAGCATTATTGGTTCTACTTAGACTGTATTTCCATCACATCATTGGGGGGGGGTGATGACTGTATATGAATCGCCCCGGAACTACTAGACACTCCACAGCCTAAAATATCAGGCAACCAAGGAGTCATCATGAGTAACAAGCGTTATCCGGAAGAGTTCAAGATTGAGGCAGTCAAGCAGGTCACGGAACGGGGCCACTCAGCCCCTGATGTTGCGAAACGGCTCGGGGTATCTCAGCCGACGCTGTACGAATGGATGAAGAAGTACGCATTGGCGCCTGAGGAGCGTCGGGCACAGGCCATCCCCGAGCACGTCGCCGCCCTGGAACAGCACGGCATTCCCACCATCGACATGGTGGTGGTCAACCTGTACCCGTTCCAGCAGACCGTGGCCAAGGACGAGTGCGCGCTGAAGACG
>NZ_BADI01000579.1:0-4275 GCF_000333555.1 Herbaspirillum sp. B65
TAGCTTGGCCAGTGGTCACCGTATCACCAAAGTTTGCGACGACCTTGATGGCGTGAAGATTTGCCACTGAAGCATCTAGCCAGAAAAAAATCCCGCGATTGCGGTAATGCCGTGCAGTTAAGATCGTTTTTTTAACGACAATCTCTCTCGTAAATTCATAAGGAATCAAGATTATGCGCAAGCTCAAAGTCATCGTCGCTGCTGCTTTGTTGGTGGGAATCTCGTCTTCGGCGTTTGCTTTGTCAAAAGGCCTTCGTATTAATACTCCAAAGGATAATCCTGCTTGTTTGGTTTACGAAGGTGGGCAGATCTGCAACTAAGACTTCTCGCGAGCAGAAAGGCCCCGATTAAAGGGCAATGCCGTTCAGTGAAGACTGAACGGCATTAATGAGATGGTCACTCCACCCTACAGGCGGTTGCGCTGTAGGGTGTTTTCATTTAGGAGGCCATCACGCAAAGCACAGCATGGGTTGGGATCGATCTGGGCAATGAAGAACGGCCCGGTCGACAGGTCGACCGGGCCGTTAAAGCCCTGCCTCAGCGATATACCGTTCGCGTGCTCAAAAAAGGTCTTAACTGAACGGCAAACTAAAATGTTTGATATCCAATCCTTCGTGACCCGCTTGGATTGAGCACTTGTCGGTATGGATCGATATGGCTCTCCATGGCAGTTACTAAGGCTTCTCGCATATCAGCCCAAGCTTGAATTTTGTTATTCAGGTCGTCCAGGGTTTCTGCAGGGGTAATTTCGGGATTAACGTAGGAGGTGCGAGCTATAAATGCATATTGCATATCTGCCATTTGTAGCGAATTGGTGGTTTCTCTGAACAGCCTGTTATAGCGATCCCGAAGACCGCCTGGCGCTTGATTCGACACAAAATCATATTGGTCTTGAGGCAACCCGGCCGAATTTTGTAATTCGTTGCGTTTCTCCAGAATCTGAGCAGCCGAAATGGTGACTTCATGATCGGGAGAGCTAACTGCATTGGCGCCACTTGAACTGCCGACACAAAAATTTCCCATATTAAAAAAACTCCAAGAAACATTTAACTGGCGTAGCCGGAAAAAATTTCGACGTCTACGCCTGAATGTATGTAATGCCGTAAATAATGGTTAATTCAACTATCCGTTTTATTCATCTCTTAAATGGCATTGCGTGTTGGGTTGAACCGAAAATTTCCCCCAAAAAGGGATACCTAAAAGGAGGGCGGCACTGTCGGAATACCGAAAGTTAAAATGTCTGAAATCCGATCCTGCGTGAACCACTTGGGCCAATTACCGCCGTGTATGGGGTGCCGTTGCTGCGCATGTAAGCCTCTATAGAGTTTCTCATAGCAGTCCAAGCTTCAATTTTCTCGTTCAGGTCAGTTAATGTGGATTGAGGGGTGATCACGCCAGGATGAACACGCGAAATCTCTGTTAGATAGTCGTGTATTACATCTGCCATTCGAATGGAGTGATTGGTTGCTGCAAAAAGAGTGTTATAGCGATGACGAAGGTCCTCGGGTGCTGCATTAAGAACGTAATCGTATTGGTTTTGCGGTACGCCAGCAGCATTTCGGAGCTCATTTCGTTTTGCCAGAATTTGTGCAGCAACGACGTGATTTTCGTGACTAGGAGAGTCCACTCCTTGAGCACCTCTAGAACCACCAACACATAAATTTCCCATTAGTAAGCCTCAACAATATAAATTCGGTCAAAGTTAAAAATTGCGACGTTTGCGCATGTATATGTGAAAGCAAGTCGATAAATAGTTCTTTGGACGAAATGTTGTAGGTCTAAATTTCAGATTGCGCTCCAATACCGGCCAGAACAGCAAGACGGAAATTCTCTTGGTACTACAGGTATCGCGCTTGTAACTCAGGTGCGGATTAGTCGCCCGTTTTTGTACTGGAAAATCGTATGCAGGATATAGCCGTCATAGTCCATGATCCTCGCCACCAGTTGGCGCATGGTCTTGCAGAAGAATTGACGCCCATCCGGGCGTATCCAGATGAAGGCCGCGCCCTTGCGCATCAGATTGCGGACATACAGCAGGGGCAGTTCTGGTTGTTCCATGATCGCGCCTTCGAGGTGGTGTTAAAGCTGACCGGGTTCCTAGATTCGGAGCCCTCCGTAAGACCGGCGGTTTCGGTCGTTTCTCGTCTACCGCCTGCCGCCGTTTTCCTGAGTTCTTCGCCCGATGATCGAATAGACGGCGCATGAGGCTTTTGCCGCAAGGGGGAAGGTTTGTAAAAGCGCGGTTGCTGGCGCTTTTATGAATGCCCCCTTGCGGCAAAAGACGCGCCGGCTATCGTTCATCGCAAAGGCGGAGAACTCTGGAGAACGGTGGCGGGTTGATCGGAGAAACGGCCTCAACTGCCCATGAGTGCGCAGCACCCACAAGCCAGGCTTTATGCGGTCAATCAAGGGCGCTGCGGCGCTCGATGAGGCGGGGGAATTTCCGTTACGCGTAACGGAAAAGAGGCGCAGCAAGATCGCGCCGTCCTCGCAAGCTGCGGGCGGCGCGAGCGAAGCGAGCGCCTAGACTTGTATTAAGCATACTTAACGGAAACAAGCCTGGAGCGGGATGCCAAGGCAGACAAACCGAAAAGAAAAAAGAGAGTAGGGAAGGGTAGTCCACAAAAGAAAATGCCCTGAAAGGACTCGCGATCCGATCAGGGCGTTCATCCAACTAGCTGAGATAGGTGAATGAATGTCTGCAAGTTATACCCCGGATTTTGATCTGTCAAACGTTTCGTTTGATACCTGCAACGAATTCGAGCAAAAGGCTCCAGGCTGGAGCGATGAGGGCATCAGAAACACGTGGAATGACCGCTACGTGGCCCGCAAGGTCACATATCCAGACGGGCAGATGGAAGTCACCGTCTGCCGTGAGAAACACTTCAAAGGCCCGGCCCCGATCATTGGCAAGCGCACCAAGCGCGGAGAATCCGAAAATCGCGAGCGAAACGAAGCTGTCGCCGCTCGCAATGCAAAGAAAAACGTAAGGGAGCGTTGCAAGTCCATTGGAGCGGATCGGATGATTACGCTGACCTATCGCGACAACATGATTGATCGCGAAAGGGCGCTCAAGGATTGGGACAAATTCCGACGCCGGGTTGGAAAGTGCGTGGATTTCCATTACGTGGCCGTGATTGAGGAACAGCAGCGGGGGGGCATTGCACTTCCAGGTTGCTGTCCGTGGCCGTCAGTGTTACCAGCTTCTCCGCTCGATCTGGTCGAGTATCGTCGGTGTCGATGAGCAAGGGCGCTCGATGTCAAATATCGATGTACGCAATCCCTCCAAGTTCGGTTTCGGGAAGGACGGCATTCACAAACTCGCCTCTTATATCGCCAAATACTGCGGCAAACAAATGGAATGCAGGGACTTCGATCAGAAGCGATATTTCGCCTCCAGGGGCATCCCTAAGCCCGATGTGCAGAGCTGGGCTCTCGCGAGCACTAATTCGCTCGGTGCCGTGCAGACAGCCTTTGTAATTGCCGGCACGGGCCTCTTGGACGGTGCGCAGTTCTGGTACAACAAAGCGCTCGACGTTATCTGGATTGCAACAGCCCCTTATCAAGGCACGGGAACTTTGGAAGCTGTTCCGTTCTAATGCTCATTGTGTTCGGCAATTGGGGGGAGCATGTCATGTCGAGTAACATCATTGTTTTGGGTGATAAAACAAGTCACGGCGGAACCGTTATTTCCGCATCAGTGAATTCCGCCACCCACGGAAAAGGTTGGGCACGGGTGGGTGATATGGTCTCTTGTCCACGCTGCCGGGGTGTTTTTCCAATAAGTCAGGGCGACAATAGCCTTCTCGATGATGGGAAGGCAGTAGCCTACGATGGTTGTAAGGTTGCTTGCGGAGCCGTACTGATTTCCACTCAATGCGTCACATCTACTGATCCTTCAAGTGTTGCTGCACCTAGCGTCTCTCTTGCATCGGGTGATTTTGGTCCTATCGGATCAAATCTTGCAGCAAGCTATCACGATGAGCCTCTAGATGACATGGGGCAGCGTTTTAGAGGCCGATTCCGAGTTATCGATTCCATTTCTGGACAGCCAGTGACTGATGAATCAGTCCGAGTTCGCTCTACAAGTGGTCAATATCTGACGGGCTCTACTGACTCAGAAGGATTTACGGAATGGGTGGAGCGAGAATCGAACGAAGCGTTGGCATTTGATCTCTTTGAAAGGATGCGACGTGACGGAACCGATTACCCCTCTACACCTCTCGCAACGGGTGGCATGTCCCCTGAAGGCACAACTACCGAAGTAAAATTAAC
>NZ_BADI01000578.1:0-937 GCF_000333555.1 Herbaspirillum sp. B65
AGCGGGCGATGCCGAAGACTGGGGGGGCTGGGCTTGCTGGTTTTCAGATTCGTTGTTGCTCATAGGCTCACTCTAAGCAGCGCAGCAGTCTGCGCCGGTTTCCCCGAAGCTCATGCCTCGACGGGCTTGACGATGTCGTCCGGACGCCAGTAAATCTGGCCGTCCCGCTCCACCGCCATGATCTTACGCAAATGCGCACCGGTACAAGGACCGCCTACGCATTTTCCAGTATCAGGCGCATAAACCGCGCCATGTGTTGCGCACATGAGATACAGGCCGCTGGATTCAAAGAATTCTCCCTCGGCCCAATCCAGTTCGATGGGCACATGCGCGCAGCGATTCAGATAGCCATGCACCACCCCGCCATGGCGCACCACGAAGCCGGTCGTGGCCTCGCCATGCACCCGCACCGGGAAGCGCTTGCCCAGACCGCGCTCCAGGAGCTCGCTGGCGGGGCAGATGAAGATTTCTTCAGGTATCGTCACGGCGGGCCGCCTCAGGCGTGCTCATTGAGCCATTGATGCAGCTCGCGGATGGAGCGAGCTGAATAAAGTGGCGACAAAGTCTGCAACTGCTGCGGCGGATGCGCGCCAAACTCCACTGCCACGCCCTTGGCGCCGGCATTGATGGCCATCTGCAGGTCGTGGGTGGTGTCGCCGATCATCAGGGTGCGGTGCATGTCCTGGCCCAGTTCACGGGTCAGTTCCTGCAACATGGCCGGATGCGGCTTGGAAAAGGTTTCATCGGCGCAGCGGGTGGCATCGAACTTGGACAGCAGGCCAGTGGTATTCATGGCCCGGTTCAGCCCCACCCGGCTCTTGCCGGTGGCCACCGCCAGGAAATAGCCCTGCTGCGACAGGTCGGCCAGCATCTCGGGCACGCCCTGGAACAGTGTCAAATCCTTGTCCTGGCCCAGGTAGTGATGGCGATAACGTTC
>NZ_BADI01000577.1:0-2727 GCF_000333555.1 Herbaspirillum sp. B65
TTGTGTAGGAGAGCCCCGTCCGCTCCGCCAAATAAAATGCCCTGTTCGTAAGAACAGGGCATTTTTGTTTTTGCGCATTTTCTTCAGTTGATCTGCGTGGATCTGTAAACCATGCCCTGGCTCCCGAGTGACTCGGGACTCTTCATTCCTTGCTCTTGGCTTGATTCGATGCCGAGTTTTGCGCAGAAGTCGGAATGGCATCCGATGTCAAATCGACGAACTGGTCGTGGAATACGGCCACTTCCTTGCGATGCGCCACGCTGATCAGCGTACTGCCCGGCAGACGCTCGATGAGTAGCGAGTACATGCGATGCTCCCATTCCAGATCGAGCGCGCTGGTGGCTTCGTCAACGAAGATGTAATCAGGGCGGGCGATGATGATGCGGGCGAATGCCAGCCGTTGCTGCTCGCCGCCCGACAGACGAAGTCCCCAGCGATCAGGCTGGTCGAGCAGGGGCAGGAACTGCTCCAAACCAACCATCGTCAGGATGTCTTGCGCCATCGCATCGTCAACCTCGCTCTTGTCCCTCGGATAGGCCAATGCCTGGCGCAAGGTACCGACAGGAACATAGCTCTTCTGTGGCACGAACATCATGCTGGTGCGCGCAGGCACGGCGATGGTGCCAATGCCAAACGGCCAGATTCCCGCCAGCGTGCGCAGCAGCGTGCTTTTTCCTGCCCCCGAGCGGCCACGTATCAGGCAGCGCGCACCAGGCTTGACGACGAATGGCGGAATATAGGACAGTTCCTTTCCCTGCGGATCGGTCAACGTCAGCGCTCCGACTTCAATGCTCGTGTGTTCGGTTCGCTCCACCACATTTAATTCAAAGGCCGACGCCTGCGCCTCCATCGCATCAAGCAATGCCAACAAGCGACGCACCACCGCACGCCAAGTAGCAAAAGATTGATACGCTTGCGGAAAATACGACAGCGTGCCTTCGACCGAACCGAACGCGGCGCGTACCCGCATCAACGCCCCCAGCGTCATGGTCCCCGCCATTAATTGCGGCAACACCAGCAGTACCGGCAGGATCGAACCGATCTGACCTGGCACCTGCACGCCGAACATGACCTGCGACGAAACGCGGATGATCCTCCAGGTATTGGCCCGAATGCTGGAGAAGGTAGCGCGCAGCCGGGATGCTTCTACTGCGGCTCCATCGTAGAACGCGATCTGCTCCGCCCCTTCCCGGATCTGTACCATCAATGTGCGGAAATCAGCTTCCACCTTTTGCTGCCGAATGTTGATCGGAATCAGGGATCTGCCCAGCAGATGGGTCAGCAGCAGCGTGATTACAGAATACAGATAGACCGCAATGAGCATATAGCCCGGAATCGTGATCACAAAGTTGCTCAACTTAAGGACATAACTGCCGCTGAGTTCCCATAGCACGATGCTGAACGTGACCGCGCTTACCGGTATGTGGGTCAGGTTCGATATGATGGTCACCGTGTAATCGACGAACAGCTTGACGTCTTCCGAGATGCGCTGGTCGGCATTGTCGAGCAGCTTGTCGCGCTCGATGCGGAAATAGGCCCCGCTGCGGGTCCACTTGTCGATCAGCGTATTGGTCAGCCAGGTGCGCCACCTCAGTTTGAGTACATCGCTGGCGACCGCGGCCGATATCGTCACCGTGGCCGCGACCATGATGATCAGCAGAAACAGCATCAGCAGAGACGGAATGGTGCTAAAGCGCCCGGCGCCGATAGCGTCGTAGAACTTGCCGGTCCATTGATTGATGCGCAGCGAGAAATAGACGCCAACAAAGCCGGTGCCAATGACGAAGACTGCGAGCAAGGCCGACACCAGCGCGTCGCTTGAGGTCCAGTAACTCTTGAACAACCACCAGGTGGATGTCCTGAAATGCGCACGCTGGCGACCTTCCACCTCGGCATAGATGAGGTCGTGCAATGCATCTTCCTTCATTGCGGAGCTTTCATCGGATCCGTGACAAAGTTAATCTGCGTCAAGCCACCAGACTGCACACTCGCCAACACCTTGGCAACGCTGCCATATGGCACCTGCTCGTCGGCATAGATGTTGACCGTTGGCAGCTTTGCCCCGGCTGCGGCTTGTAGAACGTGCGCCCGCAATTCATCGGCATTCAGCGGCACCCGGTTCCACAGGGTCGTGCCATCTGCCTGGATCGAGATATCAATGTCCTTGGTCGCAGCGTCGATGCGCTGCGCCGTGGCCTTCGGCAGTGTCACCTTGACGGCCTGGTTGATCGCCGGCAGGGTCACGATAAAAATGATCAGCAGCACCAGCATGACGTCGATCAGCGGCGTCATGTTGATCTCGGTAGCCAGCCCGTCTCCACCCGCATCGTTCATCATTGACATGGCGGCTCCTCAAGCACCGGTAGAGGTGATCGGTGTACGTGCTGGATAAGCTACACCTTTGGCCGCCTGTGCTTCCTTGATCTTGTTGCCGGTCACGTAATACACCTGCAACTGGTGCGAAAAACGCATCAGCTTCTGCGCTACGCCACGATTGCCGCGTGCCACGTAGTTGTAACCCAGTACTGCAGGAATCGCCACGAACAGACCAATCGCTGTCATCACCAGCGACTCTCCCACCGGGCCTGCCACGTGGTCCAGACTTGCCTGACCCGACGCGCCAATGGCAATGAGCGCGTGATAAATGCCCCAGACGGTGCCGAACAGGCCGATGAACGGAGCGGTGCTGGCGATTGATGCAAGCACGGCCAAGCCGCCTGCAGGGCG
>NZ_BADI01000576.1:0-923 GCF_000333555.1 Herbaspirillum sp. B65
CGGTGATGAGCAGCTGAAGGGCGTGGCCGTCGATCACGTGAAGGGCAGCGACAGACCAGCCCATTCACGCCCCTCGACTGGGTAGAGCGCGCGTGTATCGCCCGCCTGCTTTCGTTGCGCCAGCAGCGACAGGCTGGGCACGTCCAGATCCTGCAAGCCACGGAAGCGGAAATTGTCACCCTCCTGTTGCAGCACTCGGCCCATGTCGCTATAGGCGATCACCTTGTCGGCATCGTCCACCAGCGCCAGTTCGCTATGCGGCGTCAGGCGCAGATTGCCCAGGCTGGTGGCCAGGTCGTCCAGGGTCATGTCGAGGGCCACCACGGCATCGCTGTTGCGGGCGCGCTGCGAGAGGCTGATGCCGATCTGGCGCGTGGTGAAGAACACGTAGGGCGCCGAGATCGCCGGCGTGAGCGAGCGGTCGGCACGGGCATACCAGGGTCGGGTGCGTGGATCGAAGCGATACTGGGGTTGCTCTTGCAGGGCCAGCAGTTTCAGCTCGGCGTTGTAGAAGCGGTATTGGCCGTGCTGCTGGCCGGCTGCATCGCGCACGATGGTCTGCACCAGGAAGGTGGCCTCGGGCGGGGCGACGAAGAACGCCCGCTGCTCGGCTCCGCGCAGCGAGCGCACCAGCAGGAAGTCGCCATTGGGATAGCCCACGTAGACCGCCGAGACCAGGGGATTGGCCACCAGGTCGATGGAAAAGGCGGCAATGCGCGTGAGGCGCTCATCAAGGTCGGTGGCTTGCGTGATGGGGTCGAAGGACAATCTTGCACGCCCTCGCTCAAGCCTTCGTCACTGGTCCCGCCACCAAACGTTTCGGCGAGAAGCAGGCCATTATCGCCGGCATGGCGGCCGACGCGCTGGGCTACGTCTTGCTGGCGTTCGCGACGCGAGGCTGGATGGCCTTCCCCATTATGATT
>NZ_BADI01000575.1:0-631 GCF_000333555.1 Herbaspirillum sp. B65
CAAAAGGAAGCGCCGGACTTCGTCTGCGTGCAGGAACTGAAGGCCCAGGCGGCCGACATGACCGAAGACTTCCTGGCCCCGGCCGGCTATGTCGGCCATTTCCACTATGCCCAGAAGAAGGGCTACTCGGGCGTGGGCGTCTACAGCCGCCGCCAGCCGGATTCGGTGCGCATCGGCTTCGGCAATACCGAGTTCGATGACGAAGGCCGCTATGTCGAATGCGACTACGGCGACCTGACCGTGATCTCGCTCTATGCGCCCTCGGGTTCCTCCAGCGAGGAACGCCAGGAAGCCAAGTTCCGCTTCATGGAAGCCTTCCTGCCGCACCTGATGGAACTGGAAAAGAGTGGCCGCGAAGTGGTCATCTGCGGCGACTGGAACATCGCCCACAAGGAAATCGACCTCAAGAACTGGAAGAGCAACCAGAAGAATTCGGGCTTCTTGCCGGAAGAACGCGCCTGGATGACGCACATCTTCGACCAGTTGGGCCTGGTGGATGTGTACCGCCGCCTGCATCCGGAAACCACCGGCGAAGCCTACACCTGGTGGAGCAACCGCGGCCAGGCCTGGGCCAACAACGTGGGATGGCGTATCGATTACCACGTCTCCACGCCGGGCATTGCGGCCAAGG
>NZ_BADI01000574.1:0-5339 GCF_000333555.1 Herbaspirillum sp. B65
GCGCCATCCGCGCGCAGTAGTTGCGCGCCGAAGCAGTGTCCCAGCACCGGCACATCTCGCGCCAGTGCATCTTCCAGCAAGGATTTCTCGGCTGCGATCCAGGGCAGCGCATCGTTGACGCTATGGTCGCTGCCCAGCACCACGATGCCGGCGAACTGGCTGGCGTCGCGTGGTACATCGTCCTGGGCGGCAGGGTGGTAGAGGTGATAGGGCAGGGCGTGCTGTTGCAGATGTTCGAGCAAGACACCCGGGCCTTGCGTGGCTTCATGCTGGAAGATGGCAATCGGTCTCATGAGGTCAGGGCCGGCGCGAGCCGGCCCGTAGTGGAGAAGACCTCAATGTAGGAGTTGGGGCGTAAAAAGCGGGTTGTATTTGCAGGGGTTTGTGTAAACGCGCTGTAAAGCGCAAGGTGCCTGGTCCCGATGTTCCTCGTGAACAGGCCCTGGTCCTCACCAATGATAGGTGGCCGTGGCCAGGATGCTGCGCTGGTCTCCGTAATAGCACGTGGCCGCAGCGGTATCGCAATTGGTCAGATAGGTCTTGTTGGTGAGGTTGCGCAAATTCAAGGCCAGGCTCCAGTGTGCGAGGTCATAGCCGACCAGGCCATCCAACAGCGTATATCCCGGCACCTTGACCGGCGTCCCCCCACCATTGCCGCTGGTGGCGCTGACATAGCGTGCTCCCAGCCCCAGCCTGATGCCATTGTGCAGGCGATGATCACCCCACAGCGAGAGCTGATGCAGGGGAACGGCCGTCGCCTGCTTGCCGATCTCGGCTGGACGGCTGCTGTTGGTGACCACGGCGCGCGGGGTGTAGCTGTAGGCAGCAGTCAGACGCAGCGAAGGCAGCGGCTCGGTGACGGCTTCCAGCTCCAGGCCGCGCACCGATATTTCGCCTTTCTGAGTCGGCATGAAGTTGGCGTCGTAGCTGATGTAGTTCTGGCGCTTCAGGTCGAACAGCGCTGCGCTGTAGAGATCGCGCGTACCAGATGGCTGGTAGCGCAGGCCGACTTCGGTCTGCTTGCCGGTCTCGGGCCCGAAGGGCAGATTGGTCAGCGGATCGACGGTAGCGGTCGGATTGAACGACTCGGTATAGCTGACATAGGGTGCCAGGCCATTGGGCGCACGGTAGAGCAGTGCCGCGCGTGCGGTGAACTTGCGGTCGGTGCTGCTGGTACGGGTGCCATCCAGGCGATTGTCCACCGTGTTGTCGGCGCTGTCATGGCGGCCACCGAGAGTCAGCTCCACCCCGTTGTCCCACTTGATTTGATCTTGCAGATAGAAGCCGGTCTGGGTCAGCACGGCACGGGTGTCGTTGTAGGGGGCCGGCACGACGAAGGGGCCATTCGGATAGGTCGGTGCGGCGATGTTGAGCAGGGGGGCGCTGCCGCCGCTGAAGCTGAGGGCGTCGAAGCGGCTGCGCTGGAAGTCCACCCCCAGCAACATCGTGTGGCGTATCCCTGCGGTACTGAAGTCAAGCTGCAGTTGATTGTCGATGCTGAACATGGTGGCCGATTCGCGGCTGCCGAACAGATTGTGCGAGAGGCTCTGGAAGTTGGCCGGATCGTTGGGAACGGTCGCATCGACGGTGATGAAGTTCGGTTGTTGCAGGGCGTGATAGTCCACGCTCATGTGGCCCACGCGCGCGCTCTGTCGAAACACCACGGCCTCATCGAAGCGATGTTCCAGGCGGTAGCCCAGCAGTTCCTGGTTCTGACTGAAATGGTCGAAGTTGGGATTGCCGGTGTACAAGCCACTGGGAATGGTCGTGCCGATGGGCGTTGGTACCAGTGAACCCACCAGCGGTCTGGTGCGGGTATAGACACCGCCATTGTCCCGCAGCAGCGAGGCTTGCAGGGTCAGCGAGGTATCGCGGCTGATCTTCCAGGTCAGCGACGGGGCAAGATAGATGCGGTCATTCTTCATCCCGCCCGCCGGCATTTCGGCATCCCGTATCACGCCGATGAAACGATAGAGCAGCTTGCCGTCGGCATCCATCGCGCCGCCAAAGTCGCCGCCGACCTGGCGTCGCTGATTCGATCCGAGCTGCACCTGCAGTTCGCGCTGCGTCTCGGCGCTGGGCAGCTTGCTGACCACGTTGACCACCCCTCCCGGGCCGGCCTGGCCAAACAGTACCGAGGCTGGTCCGCGCAGCACAGCGATCTGGTCGATACCATAGTTTTCGGTACGCCATACCGCGAAGCTGTTGGCATTGCGCAGCGGCAGGCCATCCAGGTAGAAGCCGGGGCTGTAGGCGTCGAAGCCGCGCAGGTTGATCCAGTCATAGCGAGAGTCGGCACCGTAAGGGGCAATGTTGACACCTGGGGTGTAACCCAGGGCATCGCGCGCGGTGGTCGCGCCCAATGCAGCGATGCGCTCAGCGGTGACCACCGAGATCGACTGCGGTACTTCGATGAGGGGGGTATCGGTCTTGGTGGTGCTGCTACTCGTGCGTGCAGACCAGCTCTCGGCGCTGGCGCTGACATTGATGGTGGGCAGGCTGCCTTGGGCCGAAGCAAGGGGCGTTGCAGTTGGCGTTGCGCTGCCGGTGTCCGGCATCAACACATAGCCGGCGGCGGTCTTGCCGATGCGGTAGCCGCTGCCTGCCAGCAGGGCATTGAAGCCCGCTTCTACACTGTAGCTGCCCGCCAAGCCCGGCGAGCGCAGGCCCTGCAACTTGCCCGCTTGCAGGGCCAATGGCACATCGGCGGCCTGGGCGAAGCGGGTCAGCACGTCTTCCAGCGGGCCACCCGGGATATCGAAACGTTGCTGCACCGGCTGGGCATACAGTGCGGTGGTACTCATGAGCGCCTGGGCCAGCGCGAGTTTCATGATCAAGGGCTGGTGCAACATGGGGGACATGCGGGTGGGCTTGGACAAGCTCATGCTGATTTTTTCCTCTCCGTTCCTGGTTGATCAATGCACAGGGGAAGCGATCTGCGCCTCGGTGCAGCGCGTCTTCCCTGTTTTTTGGGGACTTCACAAGGCATGACGCACCAGAAAACGAAACCCGCAGCGCAATTGAAAAAAACAGAGTGCTACTGCAGGTTCAGGGAGCAGGAACCAAATCGATATAGGTCAGATAGGGCGTGAACTGTCGCACCCGCAAGCCAGGGACGCAGTCCACCAGTAATTGCAGGGCACGCTGGGTATCGTCCAGCGGCAGCACCACGGTCATCTCCAGCCCCTTCAACTGCGCCTGATCGTAGAGGATGCGACCGGGTCGATAGCGGTTGAGCTCATCGAGCAGCTCCGTCAAGGGCCGCTGGCGGCCTACCAGTCGGTGGTTGCGCCAGGCGCGTTCCAGCGCTGCCGCATCGATGGGCTCCGGCGCTCCCACGGTATCGCCGTGCAGGCGGATGCGCTGCCCGGCCGCCACGATAACGGGCGTTTGCGCCTGCTGGCCCGCAGCGTGGATCGAGACCTTCGATTCAAGCATACTGACGACGGTGCCGCTGTCGTCGCGGCGCACCAGGAAGCGGGTTCCCAGCGCCTCGATGCTGCCGTCGGCGGTCTGGATGAGGAAGGGACGTGCGCGGTCGCGAGCCACCTCCACCAGTATTTCGCCCTTGACCAGTTCGACGGTACGGTGCCGTGCATCGAAGCGGAAGTTGACAGCACTGCGGGTGCCCAGCGTGATGCGGGATCCGTCCACCAGGGTCTGCGCTGCCCAGGCCCCGGTTGCGGTGCGCATATCGGCCAGCAGGTAGTCGGCCGGATAGGCTTGGTAGGTCAGCCACAGTGGCAGCCCGATGCCACAGATGAGGGCCAGTGTCGCCACCGCGCGGCGCATCCGGTCCGGCAAACGGGGCTGCGTCATGGCCGTCTTGAGGCCGGCGCACAAGGCGGTGGGATCGCCGTTGCTGGTATCGAGCAAGCTATTGACCTGCTCCAGTACGCCATGCAGTTCGTGCGCCGCCTGGGCGTGCTGTCGACTTTCACTCTTCCAGCGGGCGAATTCTTCTGCGGCCTGCCGTTGCTGGGCAGCGTTGCCAGCACTCAGGCGCACGATCCATTGTGCCGCCTCGATGGTGATTTCCTCGGAGGGCGCGCAAGCCTTCTCTGTCATCTTTTCAACTCGCCAGTTGACGATGGCAATGGACCAGCGCTTGTGCCAGCCAACCCTGTACGCTGCGCAGCGAAACGCCGAAGTGCTGCGCCAGTTCTTCCTGCCGCTGCCCCTGCACGTAGTGCAGGATGAAGGCCTGGGCGGCCTCGGCGTGCACGCCCAGCAAGGCTCGGCCCAGCGCTTCGATCGCTTGCACGGCTTGCAAGATGGTTTCGGGCGAAGGAGCATGGAGTAGCTCGGGGGCAGCCTCAATCTGCCGTTCCAGCTGCTCCAGATAGCTTTGGCGGATGCGATGCCGCCGTGCACGGTCGATCAACAGGTTGCGGGCGGCGGTGAGCAGATAGGCGCGCGGCTCGTTGAGCGCCGTCAGCACATCGCGTGTGGACAGCAGGCGCAGGAAGGTGTCATGCGCCAGGTCAGCGGCCTGCTCAGTACAGCCTAGCTTGTGGCGCAGCCAGCCACGCAACCAGCGGTGATGGTCGCGGTAAAGCGTTTCAACCTGTTCCACATGCAGGTCTTCCATGGCTGGCGTCGAGAAGAAGGAAGGGGCGGGATGCCTTTAATGAGAATGAATATCATTATAAACAAAATCGTCGAGCCAAAGCGCGGTAATTTTTCCTAGGGTGCAGCCAGGAAATGTTTGCCGAGGGGCAATCGATCAAGAAACCGCGTCAGTATCCCCATGGATTGCCTGCTCACACCGTCCTCGCCTCCAACGGCACCCGCTGCAAAAACCGCTCGAACGAGGCCAGGAAGGCCTGCTCCGGGGCCGACAGCTTGCGCTGGCCATGCCAGGTCAGGAACACGTCGATCTCGGCCACCGGTCCGTCCAGAGGCAGGACCTTCAACTGGCCATCGGCAACATCCTGGCCGATCAGGTGTTCCGGCAAAAAGCTCAGTCCCACGCCGGCTACCACCATGCGCCGGATTTCTTCCACATGCGGCGAGGTGCCGGCAATGTGGCCGGTGAAGCCTTGCTGGTCGCGAAACACGGTCAGCGGGGAAAGGGTGTCGCCCAACTGGTCGCTGGCAAAGCAGACGAAATTCTGTACCAGCAACTCGGCCATGCTCACGCTGCGCTGGGCGAACAGGGGATGATGGCGGCCACACACCAGCACATAGCGATGCCGCAGAAACAGCCGGCGCTCCAGCTTTTCCACCGGCTTGCGACACAGGCACAAGCCCAGGCCACTGCTGCCCTTGGCCAGGGTGTCGAGGATGGCGGCGCTTTGCATGACCTCGATGCGAAATTCCACGCGCGGATAACGGCG
>NZ_BADI01000573.1:0-1199 GCF_000333555.1 Herbaspirillum sp. B65
ATTAAAGGTAGCTTGGCCGCGCTGGTATAAGCGAGCCATAGAAAAGTCTGCTAAGCAATGGCAGGGCGCAGAAAAGTTGCTCTNCACTTTCCCCAAGCGCATATTCCTCGATAAGCAATGTCAGACCCCGCTGCCGGTTCCGTTGCCTGAAGGCAAGAATGCACGCTATTTCTTNATAGCCGTGACACGAGGTGCCCACAATGCAGCGTGTAGTTATTTTGGCGGTGGTAGTTCTGGAAGTCTAATCATTAGAAATGATATCCGTGGAAAGAAGCACTATGAGGAGCCATTTCATATCGGATTTCCGCTCGAATCAGGTCGATTCATCCATGTATTGGACGAGATCACCGTGGATTTACTTCTAGAGGAACTCGATACTGTTCCGGATCTTGTCGCTTACCTCGCGTGTAAAGAAGCCTTGATTGTGAATCCAGGCGTAGTGGTTTCGATTCCAGGAGAAGAAGAGATACTCGCGCGTTATATGGCAACGCTAAGAAATGGCCAACACGCTTTGCCGGTGATCCCGGCCGGAATAAGCTATGTCGCCCTCCCAGAGGGAGATTGGGATAGCTATGTTAGAAGTCCTCAACGCGCTGCGAAGCGAGAGGCAGACAAAATTAGTTATCTCTGGGATTCTATTATCGAGCACCAGAGCAATTTCATCCGAGCTGGAACGGCAATTACATTTCCAGAACAATTGCCCGAGCATATAGCACATGAACGAATCGTTCGAGCGATGGCACAACAAAATCGCTTGGCACGGAGGCAATGCGGATCAGATCTTCATTACGTTCTGTCCCGCGAAGAACAAGATGGAGTATTTGCCCGCATTCATATGAATGGGACTCCGCCAGTTCGCGCGTTCGTTTTCGTCGCCGCAAAGAGACACAGAGATATTCCCTATCAAGAATTTCGAGAAATACGTATGCAGTATCTGACTACATACTGTCATGCGATCAAACAGGCCATACCTACGTTGCAGGAAGCGATTGGCGTTTCAGCAGAGCCATTTTCAGACGAAGAAAGTTCTTTCGAATTTATTTATGTCGATCATACGAGAGCAATGAGCAAGGAAGAGATTCAGGGGTGGCGAAAAATTGCCGATGAACTAGATATTCTTAGGCCCAGTTCGCAAGTTGCGCTCTACCAAAATGAAGCTCGAGAATTCCCTATTCCATTTAATTTCGCTCAGATGACAT
>NZ_BADI01000572.1:0-3543 GCF_000333555.1 Herbaspirillum sp. B65
AGGACGATTTCCCAATTTCAGCGACTGCGGGAAGCTGCCGGTTTTCCCTTATACTCGAAGCAACGCGCGCCACCTCTGCTGCAATACAACATCCATCCGACGCCGCAACCCCAGCCACCTGACAAGGACCGCATCCATGCCAGATCATTCTGCCATTCCCGGCCATCCGGCCCGCTTTACCGGTAGCGACAACTATATCGCCACCGATGACCTCAAGCTGGCGGTCAACGCCGCCCTCACCCTGCAACGTCCGCTGCTCATCAAGGGCGAACCCGGCACCGGCAAGACCATGCTGGCCGAGGAAGTGGCCGCAGCGCTGGGCCGCCCCCTGCTGCAATGGCACATCAAATCCACCACCAAGGCCCAGCAGGGCCTGTATGAATACGATGCGGTCTCGCGCCTGCGCGACTCGCAACTGGGGGATGAACGAGTCAAGGACATCCACAACTACATCGTCAAGGGGGTGCTGTGGCAAGCCTTCACGTCGGAAGAACCGGTGGTGCTGCTCATCGATGAAATCGACAAGGCCGACATCGAATTCCCCAACGACCTGCTGCGCGAGATCGACCGCATGGAGTTCTACGTCTACGAGACGCGCGAACTGGTGCAGGCGCGGCATCGTCCGCTGGTGGTGATCACCTCCAACAACGAGAAGGAATTGCCGGACGCCTTCCTGCGCCGCTGCTTCTTCCACTACATCAAGTTCCCCGACAAAGAAACCATGCGGCAGATCGTCGATGTGCACTTCCCGCACCTCAAGCGCGAGCTGCTGGCCCAGGCGCTGGAAGCCTTCTACCAGGTGCGCGAAGTGCCCGGCATCAAGAAGAAACCCTCGACCTCGGAACTGATCGATTGGTTGAAGCTGCTCATGGCCGAGGACATCCCGCCCGAAGCCCTGCACAGCCAGGACAACCAGGCCGTGGTGCCGCCCCTGCATGGCGCGCTGCTCAAGAACGAGCAGGATGTACAACTGTTCGAGCGACTGGTCTTCATGTCGCGCAACCATCGCTGAACTTTCGCTGAACTCCCGGAGCCGTCATGCAATTTCTCTCACCGATCACCTTGAAGGGCCAGTTCGCCACCATCGAGCCGCTGCATCCCGAGCACCATGATGCGCTCATCGCCGCCGTCTCCGACGGCAAGCTCTGGAAGCTCTGGTACACCGCCATCCCCAAGCCGGAGAACATGCGCGCCGAGATCGAACGCCGCCTGCATCTGCAACAGCAGGGCAGCATGTTGCCCTTCGTGATCCGCCGCAACGATACCGGCGCCCTGTGCGGCATGACCACCTACATGAATGCCGATGCAGCGCATCGCCGGGTCGAGATCGGCTCCACCTGGTACGCCGCCAGCGCCCAGCGCACCGGCATCAATACCGAGTGCAAGCTGATGCTGCTCACCCACGCCTTCGAAGACATGCACTGCATCGCCGTCGAATTCCGCACCCACTGGATGAACCAGCAATCACGCGCGGCCATCGCCCGGCCTGGGCGCCAAGCAGGATGGCATCCTGCGCAATCACCAGCGGATGCCCGATGGTTCCTATCGCGACACGGTGGTGTTTTCCATCATCCAATCCGAATGGCCGACCGTGCGCCGCCACCTGCAATTCAAGCTGGGCCGTTGAGGCGCCAAGGCGCTTTGCTCCATGCTCATCGACTTCTTCTACACCGTGAAACAGGCTGGCGTGCCAGCCTCGATCAAGGAATTCCTGACCCTGCTGGAGGCGATGGAGCAGCAGGTCATCGTCCCTTCGCTGGAACAGTTCTACTATCTGGCGCGCCTGACCCTGGTCAAGGATGAAGCCAACTTCGACAAGTTCGACCGTGCCTTCGGCGCCTACTTCAAGGGCGTGGAGACGATCTTCGAGAAGCGGCCGGACATCCCGCTGGAGTGGCTGCTCAAGCAATTGCAGCGCGAGCTCACGCCGGAACAGAAAGCGGCCGTCGAAAAGTTCGGCTATGACAAGCTCATGGAGCGCTTGAAGCAACTGCTGGAAGAACAGAAGGAGCGTCACGAAGGCGGCAGCAAATGGATCGGCACGGGCGGTGTGTCGCCCTTCGGCCATGGCGGCTACAACCCGGAAGGCATCCGCATCGGCGGCAAGGGCGGGCAACGTAGCGCGGTCAAAGTCTGGGAAGAACGGCAGTACCAGGACTATGACGGCCAACGCGAACTGGGCACACGCAACATCAAGGTGGCCCTGCGCCGCCTGCGCCGCTTTGCGCGCGAAGGGCTGGATGAAGAACTGGCGCTGGATGACACCATCCGCGCCACCGCCAGCAATGCCGGCTATCTCGACATCCGTATGCAGCCCGAGCGCAAGAACAAGATCAAGGTCTTGATGCTGTTCGACGTGGGCGGCTCCATGGATGACCACATCGCCCGCACCGAAGAGCTGTTCTCGGCCGCCCGCACCGAATTCAAGAACATGGAGTTCTTCTACTTCCACAACTGCGTCTACGACTACCTGTGGAAGAACAACCGTCGCCGCCACGCCGAACGCTTTTCGACCTGGGATGTGTTGCGCAAGTACACGCCGGATACCAAGCTCATCTTCGTGGGCGACGCCACCATGAGCCCCTATGAAATCGTGCAGCCGGGCGGCGCGATGGAATACAACAATGCCGAAGCCGGCGCCGACTGGCTGCAACGTTTCACCAGCACCTTCCCGCATTTCGTGTGGTTGAACCCGGAACCGGAAGGGCTATGGCAATACCGGCAATCGATCGCGCTGATCCGCCAGTTGATGAACGGGCGCATGTACCCGCTCACCATGGATGGGCTGGAAGGGGCGATGCGCCTGTTGAGCAAGTAATTAGGATTCAGGCAGCTACGGGCGTATAACCGGCCTCTTCAATGGCCTCGGCAAAGCTCTGCGCCGGCAGGCTGCTATCGATGACTACGCGCTTGTCGGCGACCGTGATATCGACCTTGGCATTGGCGTCCACGTCCTTGACGGCCTTGGTGATGACGCCGGCGCAATGGTTGCAGGTCATGTCGTTGACGGTGAAGGTGGTGCTCATGGCGTTTCCTTTCATGAAGTGAAGTCGATGACGGAAGCTTAAACCTTCCTACCGTGGCAAGGTCAAGCGCGGGAATTGGCATCCATGAGAAAATGCGGCTTGACCTTACCATCATGGGAAGGATGAAGATAAAGGCATCCGATCATCCTCCCGGAGCATTCGCCATAAATCATTCTTCCTCTGCCACGGCCGAGATCAGCATCGACATCGAAGGCATGAGCTGCGCCTCGTGCGTGATGCGCGTCGAAAAGGCGCTCAAGAAAATCCCCGGCGTCACCGAGGTCAGCGTCAACCTGGCTACCGAACGTGCCAGCATCGCCGCGGCCCAGACCGTCCCTCCCGCCACACTGATTGCCGCCATCGAGAAGGCCGGTTACCAGGCGCACCAGCACATCCCTGAACAGAGCGCCGCGCCCTCTAGCGCCCAACCTACCCTGCCCTCCTGGTGGCGGTGGCGCTATCGGCGGCCTTGTCCCTGCCGCTGGTGCTGCCCATGCTGCTGGCGCCGCTGGGCGTC
>NZ_BADI01000571.1:0-4407 GCF_000333555.1 Herbaspirillum sp. B65
GGTATGTCACTGTCCTGCCAGAGACTGCCCTCGGCGAGGAAGGGGAAGGCTGGCGGTGGAGGCGCTGTCCCATCCAGGAAAGCCTGGTCGCGGGCTGCAGCCGCATCCTGATCCGGCACGCAAACGATTTTCCCCAGATGCACGGAGATATCGATGATCTGTGTGACATGCGGTTTGCGCTCTCGCTCATAGTCAGCCAACAAGGCTTGTTCGGCCAGACCGGTCAAGACCAGATCAAGGCGCCATGCCAGGTTGACTGCATCGCGAATGCCGGAACACATCCCTTGGCCCATGAATGGTGGCATCAGATGCGCGGCATCCCCAGCGATGAAGACGCGTCCGTCCTGCCAGCGGGATGCCACCAGTGAGCGAAACGTATAGACCGCGTGCCGCACCATCTGTGCTTGCTGTGGCGTTACCCATGGTTGTAACAGATGCCAGACGAACTCGGGATTGTTAAGGTCCTCCTTGGTTTCGTCAGGTAAGCACATGAATTCCCAGCGACGTAGTGGTCGGCCATTGCGGATTCCTCCAGGAACAAAGGTGGTGGGGCGGGAAGGGTTGCAGTGCTGACCGGCCGAGGGGATGTCCAATACCACACCATCGTTGAGCTCGACATCGACCACCAGCCAGTCAGCCTTGAAGCCGCGGTCCTCCCACGCGATGCCGCAGTGGCGGCGAACCATGCTGTTAGCGCCATCGGCGCCGATCAGGTATTTGGTGCGGATGGTATGTTGCTCGCCCGTTTGCCTATCCCTGGTCGTCAGGCTTACCGACTGTTCATCCTGCTCGAAGGAAATCGCATCCTGATTCAGGCGTATTTCCACCGTGCCGCAATCGGCAACGCGAGCGTGCATGGCGGCTTCCAGTGCTGGCTGGAAGAAGAAATAGGCTTCGGGACCGCCGGAGATGGACTCCACGGTCCAGTCGATGTCCAGCAGCATGTCCCACTTCTGATTGAACCACTGGTAGCGTGGCGAGGGGGCACTGCACGCCGTGATGCTTTGTGCCATGCCATTGGCCATCATCACGCGGCGAATCTCGTGGTCCATGCATACGGCACGGGGAAGAGGATACGAGACCTTCTCACGTTCCACCACAATGACGCTGTGTCCTTTTTTTCCCAACATGATTGCCAGGATCCGGGATACCGGACCATAGCCGATGATGGTGACGTCTGCATCATATGCATCCATTATTCTTTCTCCTCGGGATTGCATTGTTCTTGTTCTTAAAGGCCATCGGAAGGCACGAAGCCGGCCGGGACATCTCCCTCGTAGATGAGCTCGGTCGTCGCTTGGTAAGACAGCGCAAAGCCGATCGACCGTTCCGCCTCCTCACGCAGATGAGCGATAAGACCGGCTGTGCGGGCCAGAATCGGGATCCCCTTGAGCGAACCCACCGGAAAGCCCACTCCCAGCAAGACCGCGGGAATGGCGGCAGATACGTTCATCTTCAATGCTTTGCCAAGCACAGTTGCAACGGCATCCTCAAGTGCTTCTGCGATATGAATGTAGGTGGGATCGGCACCGGCTGTGATGGCCGTGCTCAACAGCGCTTGCACACGCGGGTCACGTTCCTTGTGCAAGGGATGACCGTAGCCAGGAATGGCGCGCTTCTGCTGGCGGTACTGGGTCAAGACGGTTTCAGCAGCCTGTCCCACAGCGCTGCCTTGGTCCACCAGTGCCTTGACTTCAAGGAACAGGTGGCCGGCTGTCTCGGAGGCGCCAAGGATGACCGAGCCGCAACCCAGAATGCCGGCAGCCACGGCCCCCTGCAAGGCGTCTGGCGCTGCCGCGAAGGTCATGCGACTGGCTTGGACGCTGGGCACCAGGCCATGCTCGGTGATGGCAACCAGGGTCGCGTCAATGACCTTGGTCGCCACGGGATCGGGGGCATTGCCTGTCAACAGGAAGTAGAAGTACTCCGTGAAACTGATCTTTCCTATGAGTTCGCCGCACAGGTCTTTACCGCGCACGACAATGGCGTGTTCATTGGACGTCGAGATCGAGGTGCGGGGGATGGTTTCTTTTCCGATTTTCATTGTTGGGATTCTTCCGTAGGAAAATGGTCAGGCAGACTTGCCGTCAGTGGCACCAGCCCTGGTGAGCTGGAAGTCGTAGCACGCCGTGTAATACATGCGATCTTGCTTGCTGCCATCCGGTGCCACGCCCGCAGGGTGCTTGGTGAACGGTACGATCAGACTGTCGCGCACGCCGAAGACGGCATCGGAATCGAGATAGGGACTGTCGGCTACAAATAGATGTGTGGTAACCGATTCGAAGCCAGCGGCCGATAGCATGAAATGCATGTGACCGGGACGGTTGGGATGGCGCCCCATCTTCAACAGCATCTTGCCCACCGGGCCATCGACCGGGACCGGATAATAGGAAGGTCGAATCGACCAGAATGCGTAGCGACCTTCGGCGTCGGTATACAGCTTGGCGCGCGCGCGCATTTCTTTTTTTCCTTCCATCTGCATGTCGTAGTTTCCTTCGCCGTCACCGGACCACACATCCAGACATGCATTGGCGATGGGTGTGGAATGTTCATCGAGTACGCGACCGGAATAGTAGGTTGGCTCACCTTTGACTCCCTCGGCGATATTGGCGCCATTTTCCATTTGCGGTGCGCCTTCCCAGTAGTACGGTCCCTGTACGGTCGCCTCCACGGCTTCGGCCCCGCGATGCTGGTTGAGCAGGACGACCAGCATCGACACGCCCAAGGTATCGGACAGCAGAATGAATTCCTGCCGCATGTCGGTACATGCTTTACCGGTATCGGTCAGGAAGTTGATGGCTGTCATCCATTCTTCGCCGGTGAGATTTACATCTCGTATGAAATCGTGAAGATGCGTGATCAGCGATGACATGACAGTCTTGAAGCGGGCATCCTGGCACTCGCAAAGACGTTGCAAGGCTGCCTGAGTGAGGTCTTGGGTCATAGGGTCTCCATTTGTAAAGTTCCGCGGCGGAAACTTTGTTGTTTTACGCTTGAACAGCGGTATGAGAGGCAGTCTATCGATTGTCCATGTTCGACGGAAATGATAAATTTCCATCAAAACTATCGACCACATCAATAAAAGCGGAGGCCATGGAGTTACGACATCTTCGATACTTTCAGGCGCTGGCGGAGAACTTGAGCTTCACGCGCGCAGCAGAAAAAGTACATGTGACGCAATCAACCCTGTCGCATCAGATCCGTCAGCTCGAAGAAGAGTTGGCGGTAGTGCTGTTTGATCGCGTGGGCAAGAAGGTCGTCCTGACCGATGCTGGCGAAACGCTTCTGACCAATATCGCTCCGGCTCTCAAGCAGGTGGATCTGGCCATCAGGACGGTCAAGGCAGAGGATGAGCACATGGTCGGCGAGGTCCGCATCGGCTCGACCCACAGCTTCAACATTCACGTGATCCCTCATTGCATTGCAGGATTCCTGAACCGCTATCCCTCCATCAAGGTGATCGCTGAAGAATTGTCGGCACAGGAAATCACCTCGCGGCTGATGGAGGGAAAGCTGGATCTGGGAGTGTCCTATCGCCCGGAAGTGACCGAACAGTTATGGTTCGAGCCTTTGTACAATGAAGAAATGCTGTTAGTGGTCCGTAATGACCATCCATTGGCCAAGCGTCGACAGATACGCCTGATCCAGTTGCACGGCGTGGACCTGGTGCTGCTTCCGTCCTACTTCTCGACCCGGAAGATGCTTGATGAATGCTTCCATTCGGTGGGTACCCAGCCGCATGTGGTCGCTGAACTCAACACGATTGCACCGATGTTCGAGCTAGTCCGCCAGGCCAACATCGGAGCCATAGTCGGGGCCAGCGCCTGCCCCGTCAGTGGCGATCTGACCTACATTCCTCTTGAGAATCCGACGCCGCTGCGCAATCCAGGATTGCTATGGAAAAGAGGCGCGCCGCGTGATGCAGCGGTGAAATATTTTGCCAACATCATTCGTAGAGTGGTGGCCAAATCGGAGATGCGCCTGTCTTCTGCCAAAGAATCAGCACCGGACTAAGCCCGAATCCGGTTTATCGATGGCATCAATGAAGTGGATGGAAAGATGTCATTTTTCCCGCTGGAGGTCTTGCCCCTATGATGAGGGCATTTCCTATCAGCGTTCATTGCTCATGTCTCAGACACTTTATGAAAAGCTCTGGCAAGCTCACGTGGCCAGGGATCTCGGAGAAGGTAATGCACTTCTCTACATCGACCGGCACTTGGTCAACGAGGTCACCAGCCCACAGGCGTTCGAAGGGTTGAGGTTGAGCAAGCGCAGCCTTTGGCGCGCTGATACCCTCGTCGTCACGCCAGACCACAACACACCGACCAAGGATTGGGACAAGGACATCGACGATGTCCAGTCGCGGGCGCAGGTAGAAGCCCTGGATGCCAATGTCGCCACGGTCGG
>NZ_BADI01000570.1:0-525 GCF_000333555.1 Herbaspirillum sp. B65
CGCCAAGACGGGCGGCGCCAATCTGTGGAAGGGCGCGTTGCGCGTGAGTGTATGGAGTTCGCTGGCCATGGCTTGCACGGCGGCCATCGGTTCCTTCTTCGGCGCCGCGCTCTAGGGCTTACAACCACCCCAGCCATTGCCCCCAGACCAGTTGCCCCAGGTAGCGCGAAGGCAGCAGCGTGAAGGCTGCTGGAGATGGTGCATCTGCAGGGCCTGTCGCATCGGCGCGTGGACCAGCTCTCGGGCGGCCAGAAGCAGCGCGTGGCGCTGGCGCGCGCACTGGCCATGGAGCCGCGCGTGCTGCTGCTGGATGAACCCTTGACGGCGCTGGACGCCAAGCTGCGCGAAGCGGTGCGCAGCGACCTCAACAAGCTCTTGCGCAGCCTGGGTATCACCGCCATCTATGTCACCCACGACCAGGGCGAGGCGATGGCGCTGGGCGACCGCATCGTGGTCATGGAGCGTGGCAAGATTTCGCAGATCGGCACGCCGCAAGAGATCTACTATCATCCAGCCAATGAGTTC
>NZ_BADI01000569.1:0-1836 GCF_000333555.1 Herbaspirillum sp. B65
GGATGCAGGTTCATGACAAGCGATTGCTCGATATCGTCCAGGAAGACTGTTGAAGGGCCCCACGGCGGTGATGATGACGGTGTTCCCCAGCGTGATCTTTCAGCAGCAGGTCAATAGTGTCTCCACCCGTCACATCCAGCCCAATGGCACCGGCTCCTTCGATTTCGTCTGGACCCATTTCGGTTTCGCGGACGACAGCCCGGAGATGACCGAGCGCCGCCTGATCCAGGCCAACCTGTTCGGCCCGGCTGGATTCGTGTCGGCCGACGATGGCGAGGTGATCGAGTTTTCGCAAGCGGGCTTCGAGCAGAAGCCGGTGCATCGCACCCTGGCCGAACTGGATGGCCGCGACTGCCACGACACCGAGCACATGGTCACCGAGACGCTCATTCGCGGCATGTATGCCTACTGGCGCAAGATCATGGAGATTTGAATGGATGCCACCCTGTACCTCGAACTGTGCCAGCTCTATGCTCGCTACGCCGAAGTGGTCAGCAGCGGTCGCTGGGAAGAATGGCCGGACTTCTTCACCGACACCTGTACCTACAAGGTGCAGCCGCGCGAAAACCACGAGCGAGGTTTCCCGCTGGCGACCATGTCCTTCCTCAGCAAGGGGATGTTGCACGACCGTGTCGCACCTTCTTGGCGGCTTCGCGCAATTCCTTCTTGCCACCGGCCACGGCGTTGACCTGCACTTCGCTGGGCAAGGTCGCCACCGCAGCGGCGGCATTGATGGAGATGGTGCCGCTGCGCACGGCCTCGACCAGTTCGGGCGCGGCGCTCTTGCGGATGCGGTCGATCTGGCCGATGGTGGCGCTGCTGATGCCGGCGGCGCGAGCGATGTCTTCGCGGGTCTTGATGCGGCCGGTGTTGTCGTCGGCGTGCCAAGGGGCGTCGCTGGCCTGCTCGACTTCGGGCGCGCCGCCCTCCGGGGCTGGATGCTCGTCACTGGTGGCAGTCTTAGGCGGGGTGGCCTCGGCCTTGGTGCGAGCGGCGATGATGTCGCGCTTGCGCAGGGCCAACATGCCGCGCTGGAAGTCGGAGACGCTGCGGCGGCCGAGCTGGTTATCGATCATCCACAGCAGTACGTCGTCCAGCGAGCTGAAGCTGTCGTTCTGGATAGTCTTGAAGGGCAGCTCGTACTTGCTGCAGATTTCGTAACGGTTGTGACCATCGATGAGCACATCGCCCCACAGCACCAGCGCATCGCGGCAGCCTTCGGCCAGCAGGCTGCGTTCCAGCGCGGCGTATTCGTTGGGGGTGAGGGGATCGATGTACTGTTTCAGTTCTTCGTTGATGACGATATTCATGGGACTGTGGCGCCTGGTGTAACTGGACTGAATCGAAAAGCCAGGGGCCGCATTCTACACCACCGCCTGTCGCACTCCCCGGATGCGCATGGCGCTTGCAGTACAATGTCGGGCTTGCTCACTGCCTGTTTGCGTCATGCGCTTCTCCTTCCGTTTGATGGCTGTTGCCGTCGCTTCCAGCTTGCTCTTGTCGGCCTGCGGTACTTCGTCCTTGTTGCCCGGTAGCAGTTCCAAGCCGGTCGAATCCCCCGGAACGCCCTCGGCGAGCGTGGTCCCGGTGGCGCCCAGTGCCACCGCCGCACCGACCCCGCGCAAGATCAAGATCGGCCTGGCCCTGGGCGGCGGTGCGGCGCGCGGCTTTGCCCATATCGGCGTGATCAAGGCGCTCGAAGCCCAGGGCATCAGCGTGGACGTGGTGGCCGGCACCAGTGCCGGTAGCTTGGTGGGGGCGCTCTATGCGGCGGGCAANCATGGCTTTGCCTTGCAGAAGCTGGCCCTGGCCATGGATGAGGCCGCCATCTCGGAT
>NZ_BADI01000568.1:0-1322 GCF_000333555.1 Herbaspirillum sp. B65
CACGGTCACGTGGCCAGCGCAGGCGGGCCGTCGTAGCGGCGGCAGGCCTGGGCCGAGTTGCGGTTGTTGTGCATGTCCACCACCAGCAGACGCTTTTCTTCCTCGCTCATGCCCGGCGTGGGTGGCGGCGCCATGCGCTTGGGTGGGATCACCAGCGCGTCGCCGGGCGCCACCCACAGGTCGGCCAGGCTGATCTGGTTGACGTAGGGCCGCCAGCGCGCCACCGTGATGACCAGCGGTTCCGGGCCTTGCGAGAAGAAGATGTGGGCGAAGTCGTGGTACTCCAGGTCGGTGGCGTTCCAGGTCAGCAGTTCGCGGCTGCGGCCATCGCCCAGGTAGGGGGATTCATAGCCGGCCCATTTGCCGTAGGTGTACTGGGACATCACCAGGCCTTCATAGGTGAAGCGCAGGCACTGGCCATTACGCAGCAGCGTGGCGCCAAAGGCCTGGGCGTGTTCCGGGGTGGCGGGCAGGGGTTCGTAGCGTACTTCCGGGGTGCGGAAATCGAACTCGGTGATCTCGTAGGCCGGCCAGTCCTTGGGCGTGATCTTGCGTGGCCAGTGGGCGATGTCGCGATAGGTGACCCCGTATTCCAGCGCGGGCGCCTCTGGCGAGAGCTCGATGAGTTCGCCGATGACGGTGGCGCTCTGCTGGCCCACACCGTTCTGGTTGCACATGTAGGGATAGTGATGGGGATCGAGCAAGGGCTGCGACGGGCCGTCGGCGATGAACAGGACTGGGTCGAAATTACTCTGGTCTGGTGGCATGGCTTCCCCTGGGGTGGCGTGGATGAGTGCCGGCAGACCTCCCCCGAGGTTGCCCGGCGTTGGCGATCATCGCACAGATATCAGAGGATGCGCTTGATCTCGGCGTTCGAAGAGAGGCGGCGGATGGCTTCTTCCGCTTGAGCCAGCGCCGCTTCGGGCAGACGTAGATGGAGATGGGCCAGGGTGTCGTGACGGCTGTCCAGCAATTCGTATTTCTGCTGGGCCAGCCAGTGGCGCAGTTGCGGCTCGGCTGCATAGACCACGCCGATCTCGATTTCGGCCTGGGCCACGCGCTCGGTGCGTTGCGTGCTCTTGAGGGCGGTGGCGATCGCATCGGTATAGGCGCGTACCAGGCCGCCCGCGCCCAGTTTCACTCCACCGTAATAGCGCACCACCATGGCCAGCACGCCATCGAGTTCGTGATGGCGCAGCACTTCCAGCATGGGGCGTCCGGCCGTGCCGGAAGGTTCGCCATCGTCGGACATGCCGGACTGGGCGCCGGCCATCAAGGGCCAGCAGACGTGGGTGGCGGTGCGATGGGCTTCACGCATCCTG
>NZ_BADI01000567.1:0-3657 GCF_000333555.1 Herbaspirillum sp. B65
GGCCATCAAGAACGGCTTGCCGCGCCTCTTGCGCGATGACTGGCTCAAGGTCTTCGACCACGACGAGATCGCGGAGAGCATCCGCCGCATCACCTGACCAGGAGCGCGCATGGAACGCATCTACGCCAGCTACTGGCTGGAAACCGGCGACGATCCTGCCCGCGCGGCCGAGGTCATCGCGGGCGAACAATCCAGCGGCACCTTTGTGGCCCTGGCTACCGAAACGCCCGCCCTGAAGGAGCGCTCCGGCGCGCGGGTGGAAAAGCTGGAAATTCTCGGCCATAGCACCACGCCCAGCCTGCCCGGCGGCATGCCCGCCGCGCGCTATACGCAATGCCGGCTGGAACTGTCCTGGCCGCTGGAAAACACCGGAGCCTCGCTGCCCAACCTGATGTCCACGGTGGCCGGCAACCTGTTCGAACTGCGCCAGGTCTCGGGCTTGCGCCTGACCGGGCTGCGTTTGCCGCGCGCTTTCGTGGAGGCTTATCCCGGCCCCGCCTTCGGCATCGCCGGGACGCGCAAGCTGACTGGCATCACCCACGGGCCGCTGATCGGCACCATCATCAAGCCCAGCATCGGCTTGTCGGTCGAGGAGACGGTAGAGCAGGTGCGCGAACTGGTGGCCGGTGGCATCGACTTCATCAAGGATGATGAATTGCAGGCCGATGGCGGCCGCTGTCCCTTCGATGAGCGGGTGCGCGCGGTCATGCGGGTGGTCAACGAGCACGCCGAGCGCACCGGCAAGAAGGTGATGGTGGCCTTCAACCTGACCGGCGACCTCGACCAGATGCGCCGCCGCCACGACCTGGTGCTGGCCGAAGGCGGTACCTGCGTGATGGCAGTGCTGAACTCCATCGGCCTGGTCGGTTTGCAGGAATTGCGCCGCCATGCGCAGCTGCCGATCCACGCGCACCGCGCCGGCTGGGGCTATCTCACGCGCAGCCCGCAACTGGGCTGGGACTACGCACCATGGCAGCAGCTGTGGCGACTGGCCGGAGCTGACCACATGCACGTCAATGGCTTGCGCAACAAGTTCAGCGAACCGGACGACAGCGTCATCGCCGCTGCGCGCTCGGTACTGCAGCCGGTGGTGCCGGGGGTGGAGATGGTGAGCACCATGCCGGTGTTCAGCTCGGGCCAGACCGGCC
Organism: Herbaspirillum sp. B65; assembly: GCF_000333555.1. Taxonomy (NCBI): domain Bacteria; kingdom Pseudomonadati; phylum Pseudomonadota; class Betaproteobacteria; order Burkholderiales; family Oxalobacteraceae; genus Herbaspirillum; species Herbaspirillum sp. B65. The sequence continues at coordinate 1,149 of NZ_BADI01000567.1, forward strand.
TGCAGGCGGCCGATACCTATGCGGCCATCGGCTGCGCCGACCTGATCCACACGGCCGGTGGCGGCATCTTCGGCCATCCGCAAGGCGTGGCCGCCGGGGTGCAGGCCCTGCGCGAGGCCTGGGTGGCCGCCATCGAAGGCGTGCCGCTGCAGCAGCATGCGGGCAAACATCCGGCCTTGCAGGCGGCGCTGGAGTTCTGGAAATGAGTCTGCTGCCCGATCACGACGGCCTGCCGCCGGGTTTGCTGCTGGCGTATTACGGCGATGACTTCACCGGCTCCACCGATGCCATGGAAGTGATGAGTGCGGCCGGTTTGTCCACGGTGCTGTTTTTGCGGACACCCGATGCGGCGTTGCTGGCGCGCTTTCCCGAGGCGCGCTGCATCGGTATCGCCGGTGCCTCGCGCGGACGTTCACCGCAGTGGATGGACGAACACCTGCCCGCTCCCTTTGCCGCGCTGGCCTCGCTGCGTGCGCCGCTGATGCAGTACAAGGTGTGCTCGACCTTTGATTCCTCGCCGGCCATCGGCTCCATTGGCCGTGCCATCGACCTGGGCGTGAGTCACATGCCCGGCGACTTCTCCCCCATGATCGTGGGGGCGCCACGGTTGAAGCGCTATCAGGTCTTCGGCAACCTGTTTGCGGCCGTCGACGGTGAAGGCCATCGGCTCGATCGCCACCCCACCATGGCCCGTCATCCCGTCACGCCCATGGATGAGTCCGATCTGCGCCGCCATCTGCGGCGCCAGACGGCGCGCCGCATCGAACTGGTGGACATGCTGCAATTACGCGAGGGCGCCGTGGCCGCACATGCGCGCCTGCCGTCCTTGCGTGGCAAGGATGTGCCGGTGGTGATGATCGATGTGCTCGATGAGGAGACCCTGCGCGAAGCCGGGCGGCTGGTCTGGGAAGGGCGCGGGGCGGGCGTCTTCACTGCCTCTTCATCGGGTTTGCAATATGCGCTCACGGCCTATTGGCGCGCACGAGGCTGGATCGCTCCCCAAGCCGGGCTGCCGCAGGCGGGCCCGGTACCGGTGATCGCCGCGGTCAGCGGCAGCTGTTCTCCGGTCACCGCAGGGCAGATCGGCTGGGCGCGCGAACATGGCTTCGTGTGCCTGCGCATGGACTTGCCGGCGGTCTTGTCGGAGGCCACGCAGGANGCGGAACTGGCAAGGCTGGTCACGGCTGCCGTGGCGGCGCTGCAGGAAGGACGCAGTCCGCTGGTGTTTTCGGCGCAAGGGCCAGATGATCCGCAGGTGACTGGTTTTGATGCGATCGCCGCTGCTGCCGGACTGGCGCGCCCGGAGGCCGCGCAGAAGGTAGGCATGGCACTGGCCGCCACCATGCGTCGGCTGCTCGATGCCAACCCCGTGCAACGCATCGCCATTGCCGGCGGCGACAGCTCGGGCGAAGTGGCCAGTGCGCTGGACATTGCGGCACTGTCGGTCTGTGCCGGGCTGGCACCGGGCGCGCCCTTGTGCCGGGCGTGGTCGGATCATCCGGGACGCGATGGCCTGCAGCTGGTGCTCAAGGGCGGGCAGGTCGGTGCACGCAGCTTCTTTGGCGACGTGCTGGAGGGCCGGCGCAGCTGAAAGAAGAGGTTCGTTGGGCGCCCGCTATCACAGTCCCGGCGCGGGATTGTGGTAGAGTGCGCCTCCAACGAAACCGACTAACGAGACAGTCCAGCCATGCCGGAACCGATACAGCGACGCAAGCTTTACCAGGAAGTACTGGAGCGCCTGATGGCGCGCATTCACCGGGGCGAATTCCCGCCCGGTTCCCAGTTGCCCTCCGAACGCGACCTGATGGATCAGTACGCTGTGGGGCGCCCGGCCGTGCGCGAAGCGCTGCAGGCCATGGAACGCTCCGGCTTCGTGGAAATTGCCCATGGTGAACGGGCGCGCGTGCTCGAACTGACGGCCGACCGCCTGATCGCACAGATCGGCGCTGGCGCTCAGCACCTGCTGCGCACCAAGCCGGACATGTTGAAACATATGAAGCAAGCGCGCGTGTTCCTGGAAACCAGTACCGCCCGCATGGCCGCCGAGTGCGCCACCGAGGAGCAGATCGAACGCCTGCGCCAGACCATCGCCGCGCACCGGGCTTCGATGGTCACTCTGGAAGAATTCATCGAACGCGACATGGCCTTCCACCGCGAGATTGCAGACATCAGCGGCAATCCCATCTTCCCGGCAGTGGTCGAATCGATGTTTCGCTGGGCCAGCGAGTTCTATACCACCCTGGTACGCGCTCCCGGTGCGGAAGAACTGACCCTGGCCGAACACCAGCGCATCGTCGATGCCATCGCCGCGCATGATGGCGATGCGGCTGCCGAAGCCATGCAGCCCACCTGATGCGGGCCAACCAGCTCTATCGCGAACTGGGGCAGCCATAAGCCGCCCCTAAGCCGCTCATAAGCCGGGCGGCCCCTGNNCGTCAGTAGTGCAGCATACCGTGCCAGGTGGGCTGCTTTTCCTCGTGGAATACGGGCGCGTCAGCGGTGCTGAAAT
>NZ_BADI01000566.1:0-3426 GCF_000333555.1 Herbaspirillum sp. B65
ATGGATGGCGGCTTGCATGGCGATCAATATACGGGCCGCGTGATGGGCTGTATAGTGAAGACTTTCCATCATGTGATCGCTTTTTGGAATCACCCATGAAACCCGCGCCCAGCCAGCAAAGCTTGAACAGTCTCCTGTCCCGTCTGCGCATGAAGCAGTTGCAACTGCTCATCGCCCTGGACGACCACCAATCCCTGCACAAGGCCTCCAGTGCCCTGGCCATGACGCAGTCGGCGGCCAGCAAGTCGCTGGCCGAGCTGGAATCGATGCTGGATGCGCAATTGTTCGAGCGCACCAAGTCCGGCCTGATCCCCAACCAGTTCGGCCATTGCGTGATCCGTTATGCGCGCTTGATGGCCACCGACCTGGGATCGCTGTGCGAGGAGATGGCGCAGCTGCGCTCCGGGCGCGGCGGGCGGCTGGCCATCGGGGCGGTCATGGGTGCGCTGCCGGAACTGGTGGTGCCGGCCGTGGAAGCCTTGCAGCGGCGTCATCCCGAACTGTCCATCGACATCGTCGAAGACACCAGCGTGCAATTGCTGGGCTTGCTGGACGAAGGCCATCTGGACTTGCTGGTGGCGCGCGCCAGCGTGTCAGACCATCCTGGCAAGTACCACTACCAACCCTTGTCGGAAGAGCCGCTCTCGGTGGTGGTCTCGGGCGAGCATCCGCGCCCGCGCGCCAAGCACATGGGGCTGACCGCGCTGGCCGGCTATCGCTGGGTCACCTATCCCAGCCACATGCCGCTGCACGCCGTGCTGGAGCGCGAGATGGACCTGGCCGGCGTGCCCATGCCGGGCAATGCAATATCCACAGCTTCCACCTTCGTGACGGTGGCGCTGTTGCAGCAGAGCAGCGACCTGGTGTCGATCCTGCCCACGGCGGTAGCCGAGCTGTTCGTCAAGCGTGGCATGTTGCGCATCCTGCCGGTGACGCTGCGGTCGATGTCGCAGACCATCGGCATCGTCACGCGCAAGGGTGGGCAGTTGTCCAGGGCGGGGGAGGCCTTCGTGGGCTTGCTGCGCCAGGGGGCCAAGGCTGCCTGAACCTGTCCGGGCGCCCGGCCGTGGCTGCACGTAGCGGCCAGGGATGGGGTGTTCTCCATCCGCCCCCTATTTCTCCTTCCGCTCTCTGATGCGCAGCGCTTCACCTGCGCCGTCCAAACGACCGCTGCTGGCAGCGCTCGTTCGCCCTCGTCCCATGCCCTGTTCGAATCCTGCCCCGTCGCAAACCGCCGTGCGACGGTGGTTGCAGGGCGAGGTGAAAGGATATTCACCTCATTCATGCAAATAATTTGGGCAGCCTGTTCTGGTGTAATGGTATAGTGATTATACCAGTTGGGCTTCTCAAGGTTGAGCTGAATGTTGCCTTCTGGAAAAACAAAGAAATAACAAAGAAGCAACCAAGGCAGCCAGGCGACCGCAAGGCGCACAGCCCCCGCGTTTCCTGGCCTCACCCGCAGAGGTTGTCGTTGAACAGGCACAGCCTCTCAACCCGACAGGAGACAAGACAACAATGGAGACGCCCCAAAGCGCCGTCGAAAGATCGGCCATCCGCAAGGTCGCAATGCGGCTCGTGCCCTTCGTGGGCCTGATGTTTTTCATCAACTTCCTGGATCGCACGGCGATCTCGTTCGCCGGACCCAACGGCATGAGCCGTGACTTGGCCCTGACCGCTGCCCAGTTCGGGTTTGCGGCCGGGGTCTTCTTCATCGGCTACGTGCTGCTGGAAATCCCCAGCAACCTGGCCCTGCACAAGTACGGCGCGCGCCGCTGGCTGGCCCGCATCATGGTCACCTGGGGCATCGTGGCGCTGCTCTTCGCCTGGGTCAGCAGCGTGGAGGGCCTGTATGTGCTGCGCTTCCTGCTGGGCGTGGCCGAGGCCGGCTTCTTCCCCGGTGCCATCCTCTACCTGAGCCTGTGGGTCCCTGCCCGACACCGCAGCCATATCCTGGCCCTGTTCTACCTGGCCCAGCCGCTGACTATCGTCATCGGGGCACCGGTGGCGGCCCTGCTGATCGAGGCACACGGCCTGTTCGGCCTGGAAGGCTGGCGCGTGATGTTTGCCGGGGTGGCGCTGCCGGCCATCGTGGTGGGCGTGATCGCCTGGTTCTACCTGGCCGACCGGCCGGCCGAGGCCAAATGGCTGGACCCGGCCGAGCGCAAATGGCTGACCTCCGCCCTGCAAGCCGAACAGAGCAGCAAGCGCGTCGAGCACGTGGCCCATGCCGGGGCGGCGCTGAAGAATCCGCGCGTGTGGCTGCTGGCACTGGTGTATTTCGGGCTGATCTATGGCCTCTATGCGCTGGCCTTTTTCCTGCCGACCATCATCGGCGGCTTCGAAGCGCAGTTCGGCAGCAAATTCAATGTCTTCCAGAAGGGCCTGATCACGGCCATCCCCTACCTGCCGGCGGCTTTCGCGCTGTTCCTGTGGAGCCGCGACGCCACCCGGCGCGGCGTGCGCAGTTGGCACGTCGGGCTGCCGGCCATGCTGGGCGCCATCAGTATCCCGGCCGCACTCTACATGCAAAGCCCGGCCACTACCGTGCTGGCCATCACCGTGACTGCCTGCGCCATCTTCTCCGCCTTGCCGGCCTTCTGGTCGATTCCGGCGCGCTTCCTCTCGGGCGCAGCGGCGGCGGCGGGCATTGCGCTGATCAACACGGTGGGCAATGCAGCCGGCTTCATGGCGCCCTTCATCACCGGTGCCATCAAGGATGCCACCGGCAATTACCAGGCACCGATGTTCGTGGTGGGTGCGCTCATGGCGGTGTCGGCCCTGGTGATCTTCGCCATCGGCGCCGGTGCAAGGCAAGAGGCCAATGAGTTGCAGGGACGCGTGATCGCCGAGTGAGATCGGTACGTGGAAACAATCGGCCCGCTCAACGAAGGAGCGGGCCGCCAACGATGACAGGAGAAATGATATGAAGGAAAAAATTGCACTCTTCGGCGCAGGCGGCAAGATGGGCGTGCGCCTGGCGAAGAACCTGAAGAAATCCGGGCTGGTAATCGATTTCCGCCCGCAACGAAGCGTCCATGGTGTCGGCACCGCTCGTCAGAGCCGCTTTCGTCAGCGCCATGCCGAGCGGCGGATTGCGTGCGAGTTCGCGGGCGTAGGCGATCGCCGCCGGCAGCGCAGCGCCGGGCTCCGTCACCTGGTTCGCCAGGCCGATGCGCAGCGCCCGGGTGCCATCGATTTCGTTGGCCAGCGACAGCAGGGCACGCGCCTGCGTCATGCCGATCTTCTTCGGCAGGGTCCAGAAGATGCCGGTATCGGGTACCAGGCCGACGCGCAGGAATGCCGCGCAAAAGCGCGCACTGGCGGCCGCGACGACGTAGTCGCAGGCCGCCACCAGCGACAGCCCGGCGCCGAACGCGACGCCCTCGACGGCGGCCACGACCGGCTTGGGCCCACCGCACAGGTCGC
>NZ_BADI01000565.1:0-1888 GCF_000333555.1 Herbaspirillum sp. B65
ATGTGTGCCTCATCGTGAATCAGCGGAACTTACCGCGAAAATTCCAAGAGACGAAGCGAAAATGGCCGTGTGGAAAATATTTTTCCCGTCATCAAAACTATATGATTAAACAGCAAAACTTCATCGAAGAAATGCTGAAAAAAATTCGAGGACGATGCGCGGAGGATGCAATTAAAGTGAGAGGAGATAGCGGGTAGCTGATGTCATTTCCCGATCACTGGTAAGTACTTTGCCGTGAAAATCCAAGGCGGCAGACCTGATGAAGATGTCTTCACCAGGGCCCGTTCCTCAGCGCGTGTAAATATTTTTCCTCATATCAGAAAGATGCGCCTGAGTCTCAAAACCCGAACCGAAAAAAACGCAATTTCCTGGGCTAAATTTCTTCTCCGTCACGCCGTTGGCATCGACAGAAGCAGAGCATCGGCGGCATGACAAGGTTCGGTTCAAGCGTCGGCGCCATGGGTTGGGGGGGCCGGCATGTCATGGGAAATGGAACAGGGGAGGGCTGGATGGCCAGCATATTGTTGATCGAAGACATCTTGAGAAGTTATCGCAATAGTACCGTGTGCAGCTTCCTGGAAACGCAGGGACACAAGGTCAGCCGCATCATGGCTGACGAAGAAGAATTGATGATGCCCACGCAACTGGGGGATATCGCCATCGTCAACGTGGGGCGAGCGAGCGGTGCGGGTTATGCGCTCACGCAGCAGTTGCGCAACGCCAATGTGCGCATGGGCATCCTGCTGCTGGCGTCGGCCCAGGAGAGTGCGACTACGCGCATCTCCGGCTTGGATCACGGGGCAGATTTCTGCGAAGCCCTGCCGGAGAAGTTGGAACTGATCAATGCCTATATCGAGGTGATGCTGCGGCGGGTGGCGCCGGAGGCGTGGCGGCTCGACACTGCCGCGCGGACCTTGCGTGCCCCCCAGCATGATGCGGTGGAAATCAATTCCCGCGAGGTGGCGCTGTTGAAGGTATTGGCCAACAGCAGTCGGCACGCCGCGGATCGATGCGCCATTGCCCATGCCTTTGGGGTGGAATGGGTCAGCTTCGATGAGCGCGTGCTGGAAAAGACCGTCAGCCGGCTGCGTCGCAAGTGGCGCGACAGTACCATGTACGACCTGCCGCTGCGCACCGTGCACGGCGTGGGGTACTGCTTCACCGAGGCGATCCAGGCCTGCTAGGTCGCAGCGATGAGAGCGCGAGTGCACCATGAACAACGGGAGCCTTGGCTCCCGTTGTTCATGGTCTCAGTGTCTCTCAGCACTTGTCAGAGTTCAGAGATCAGAGTTCAGAGATCAGAACTCTGAGATCAGAGTGCTTACTTGCCCCAGCTCAGCACCATCGGATCCAGACGGCGCGCCACGCGCAGCAGGCCCTCGCGCACCTTGGGGTGCAGCGGCGCCTGCGGATGGCGCAGCATGTCGGACTTGATCACGCCGCCGGCGAGCATGAGCGCCTTGCAGGCCGACAGGCCGCACTGGCGGTTTTCGTAGTTGATCAGCGGCAGCCATTGCATGTAGAGCTCGGCAGCCTTTTCGGTATCGCCGGCGAAGTAGGCGTCGACGATCTTGCGGATGCCGTCCGGATAGCCGCCACCGGTCATGGCGCCGGTGGCGCCGCCGTCCAGGTCGGGGATCAGGGTGATGGCTTCTTCTCCATCCCAGGGGCCGACCACGGCCTCACCGCCCAGTTCGATCAGCTCGCGCAGCTTGGAGGCGGCACCTGCGGTTTCGATCTTGAAGTAGGAGACGTTCTCGATTTCCTTGGCCATGCGCGCCAGGAAGGGCGCCGACAGCGGGGTGCCGCCCACCGGGGCATCCTGGATCATGATGGGGATGTCGATGGCGTCGGAGACGCGACCATAGAATTCATAGATCTGTTTTTC
>NZ_BADI01000564.1:0-4244 GCF_000333555.1 Herbaspirillum sp. B65
TGCATGAGGGCGATATCTGTACCAGAGGCCAAAAGTTTGCGTGCGGCGCTTCCGTTGCAGAGCTGTCATGAAGCTCGACACCTTCTGCCGGCGGGACCGGAAGTCCGATCACGGGCGCGTGCAGATTAACGGTAATGCAAGGTCGGAAGCTGCGAGTTTCCCCGGCGTGGTGCCTAAGCAATGCAGGACACCGGGCGGACGCCGTTGGTAAAAAGTCGTAAAAACGCTGGCGCCCAATTTGGGGAATTGGAGGAGTGTACGGAAGACCCTTTTCGCCAGTCAAGCAAAAATTGGCCTCTGTTACAAAGCCAAGTCCTTGATTTGGCGGGAATTTGGGGCTAAACCTCCTTCAACTGCGCGCTATCTGTAGGTATTTTTCCATTCGCGCAGGGCGGCGAAGCTGCTAACTTCGTCCAATTGCGTCAAACGCCCGGCCTTCTGCAGGGATTGCTGGATTTGCGTTTCGCCGGCGCGCAGGAAGGGGTTGGTCTGGCGCTCCAGCGCGATGGTGGTCGGTACGGTGGCTTCGCCTTTTTCGCGGCGGGCGCGTTCGCGCAGGATGCGCGCGGCCAGCTCGGCATTGCCCGGCTCGACCTCGGCGGCAAACTTCAGGTTGGAGAGCGTATATTCGTGGGCGCAATAGACTTGCGTGTCGCCCGGCAGGTTGGCCAGCCGGGTCAGCGAATCGACCATCTGCGCCGGCGTACCTTCGAAGAGCCGCCCGCAGCCGCCGGCAAAGAGCGTGTCGCCGCAGAACAGCAGGCCTTGCTCGGCCGAGTAATAGGCGATATGGCCCAGGGTATGGCCCGGTACCTCGATGACCTGCAGCCGCAGACCCAGCGCGGGGATGTCAATGTCTTCATTCCCGTACAGCGGGATGGTCATCCCCTTGATGCGGGACTGCTCGCGCGCCGGACCATAGACCGGCACCACCGGGAAGGCATCGCTGACCGCCTGGCGCGCCAGCTCGACCACACCGCCGACATGGTCAGCATGATGATGAGTCAGTAGAATAGCGGCCAACGTCAGGCCCTCGGCCTGCAATGCGGCCAACACGGGGACCGCGTCGCCCGGGTCGACCACGGCGGCATGGCGCCCGTCATGGATGATCCACAGGTAGTTGTCGTCGAACGCCGGTACGGCCATGACGTCCAATGAAGTTTTCTGATCTGCTTGAGCTGGCTTGGCTGGCTGGGTCATGAGCGCGAAAGAAGAGATGGCTGACAAGGCTGAAACTGCTGCGAATGTGAACAACGCCGAAATTATAGACCTGGCCGCCTGGTTGCAGACGCCCATCGGCAACTACCTGCGCCAGTGGGAGCAGCGTCACCTCAATACGCTCACGGCCGACATCTTCGGCTTCAACGCGGTGCAGATCGGCTCGCCCCAGATCCATGCGCTGCAGGCCAACCGGATGCCCTATCGCTGGCTCACCGACAACCGGATGCCGGTGGATGGCCAGTCCGAGCTGGAGATCCCCCAGGTGGTCACGCACAATTTCGGCGAGCTGCCGTTCGCCACGCAAAGCCTGGACCTGGTGGTCCTGCCGCACGTGCTGGAGTTCGCCGCCGAGCCGCACCAGGTGCTGCGCGAAGTGGAGCGGGTCTTGATCCCGGAAGGGCAGGTCATCATCTGCGGCTTCAACCCCAGCAGCCTGTGGGGCATGAGGCAAGCCGCCGGGCGTCTGACGGGTGCGCACTTCCTGCCGCGCGATGGCGAATTCATCCGCCTGCCGCGCCTGAAGGACTGGCTCAAACTGCTCAACATGGAAGTTAACCGCGGCCACTTCGGCTGCTACGCACCGCCTTGCGAAACCACGCAATGGCTGGACCGTTTCGGCTTCATGGAAAAGGCCGGCGACCGCTGGTGGCCCTATTTCGGCGCCGTCTACATTGTGCAGGCCATCAAGCGCGTCCCCGGAATGCGCCTCATCGGCCCGGCCTTGCAGCGCCAGAAACTGCAAGCCCCACGCGGCGTGCCGGTGACCAATCGCATCCACAAGACCGACTGAATTTACCGGGCCTCTGGCGCGATCAGGTATCATCGCGGCCCGCTTATATTGCGCACAAGTGCACAAGCAAACAAATTGAAGTGAAGAGTATGGACAAAGTAGAGATCTATTCCGATGGCGCCTGCAAGGGCAATCCTGGCCGTGGCGGCTGGGGCGCGCTGCTGGTGGCGGGCGGCAAGGAGAAGGAAATCTTCGGTGGCGAGCCCAACACCACCAACAACCGCATGGAGTTGATGGCGGTGATCCAGGCCTTGAACGCCTTGAAGCGCCCCTGCGAAGTGGTGGTCCACACCGACAGCCAGTACGTGCAGAAGGGCATCAGCGAATGGATCCACGGCTGGAAGGCGCGCGGCTGGAAGACTGCCAGCAAGGAACCGGTCAAGAATGCCGACCTGTGGCAGGCGCTGGACGCCGCCCAGCAGCAGCACCAGGTCGAGTGGCGCTGGGTGCGTGGCCACAACGGCCATGCCGGCAATGAACGCGCCGACCAGTTGGCCAATCGTGGCGTGGACAGCATCAAGTAATCGATCCCGTCATTTCATTCATATCCCATCCTAACCACCCGCATTCGCATCAGCAGGAGTCATCATGCGCCAGATCATCCTCGACACCGAAAACACCGGCCTGTCGCCGCGCAACGGCAACCGCATCCTGGAAATCGGTTGCGTGGAAATGCTCAACCGCCAGTTGTCGGGAAAAAATCTCACCTCTACATAACCCCCGAGCGTGACTCCGAAGAAGGCGCGCTGGCGGTGCACGGCCTGACCACCGAATTTCTGGCCGACAAGCCCACCTCAAAGCAGATCGCCGCCGAGTTCCTGGACTACGTGCGCGGCGCCCAGATCATCATCCACAACGCGCCTTTCGACGTCGGCTTCCTGGATGCCGAACTGGCCTTGCTGGGCCTGCCGCCGTTCAAGGAGCATGTGAGCGACGTGGTGGACTCGCTGCAGATGGCCAAGGAACTGCACCCAGGCCGCCGCAATTCGCTGGATGCCCTGTGCGACCGCTACGGCATCTCCAACGCCCACCGCGTCCTGCACGGCGCGCTGCTGGATGCAGAGTTGCTGGCCGAGGTCTACCTGTCCATGACGCGTGGCCAGAACTCCTTGACCATGGACCTGGGCGCTGAGGAAGACCTCAGCGAAGGCGAAGACGGCAAGCTGGAACTGGCGCCGCTGGCCGAGGTGATCGTGGTCACGGCCAGCGAGGAAGAACTGGGGCTGCATGAAGAGGTGCTGAACCAGCTCGACAAGGAAGCGCGCGGCAGCTGCGTCTGGCGCTTCGAACCGCCGACCGCTGAGGCGGGCGAGCAGGCGGCTTGATCAAGCTCGCGGACCAGAAGAGTGTGGCCTGCTGGCAGCAGGATTTTGCATGGCGATAAAAAATGAAGAATTATTTACGAAGCGCTTGCACACATTCAAAAAGCTTGGCATAATCTTGTCTCTCGATTGGCGCAGTAGCAAAAAGCCAGTTGAATATGGAAGGTTAGCTCAGTGGTAGAGCACTGCATTCACACTGCAGGGGTCGCAAGTTCAAACCTTGCACTTTCCACCAAAATTCAGAAAAGCCCGCCTTGTGCGGGCTTTTTGCATTTCTGTTTTCGTTTCTTGTCGGTGCGATGTGCGCGATCCGTTAAGCTAGCGCCCATCCCTCCAGAACCAGAATCAGGACCCGAACCCGCCATGCACGACATCATCTGCCCCCACTGCGGCAAAGCCTTCAAGATCGATGAAGCCGGTTACGCCGACATCCTTTCGCAAGTCCGCGACAGCGCCTTCGAGCAGCAATTGCACGAGCGCCTGGAACTGGCCGAGCAGGACAAGCGCAATGCCATCGAGCTGGCGCGGGCCAAGGCCGAGGCCGAGTTGCAGAAAGCCGCAGCGGCCCGCGACGCCGAGATCCAGGAATTGAAGGCGCGCCTGGAAGCGGGAGAAATGGCGCAGAAGATGGCCGTGGCCGACGCCATGGCCAATGTCGAGCGCGAGCGTGACAAGCTCGCCAATGAGCTTGAGCAGGCCAGGAAGGAAAAGCTCGCCGACCAGCAACTGGCCGAAGTCCGCCTGGCCCAGCAATTGCAGCAGACCGTCAGCGAGAAGGATGCCGAGATCCAGGCCTTAAAGGCCAAGATGGATTCCATCGCCCTTACCCAGAAACTGGCTGTAAACGAAGCCGTCGGTGTGGTGGAGAAGGAGCGCGACGAACTCAAGAGCAGCCTGATGCGCGCCGAACT